>NZ_AZSV01000100.1:0-14202 GCF_000582595.1 Pseudomonas sp. BAY1663 | reverse complement strand
CCCGGCACCCGTGCGCTCGAGGCCCTGGCCCGCGCGGTCCAGCAACTGGCGAGCGAGACCCCCGGCGAGGAACCGCCGGCGGCCGCGCTGGCGCTGCGGGAGAGCCCTGACGAATTGCCGCCGAGCTGTCGCATCTACCTGCTGGAGGCGGACCCCAAGGCCGGCGCCAGCACGGCGCTGACCCTGCGCAACTTCGGCTACATGGTCAGCCATCTGCGCGATTTCGCCGCCCTGCAGGATGCCGTCGACGTCCAGTTGCCCGATGCACTGATCGTCAGCGTGCAGCACGACAACGCGCTCGAGCAGGTCGCGCAG
Source organism: Pseudomonas sp. BAY1663 (assembly GCF_000582595.1). Classification (NCBI taxonomy): domain Bacteria; kingdom Pseudomonadati; phylum Pseudomonadota; class Gammaproteobacteria; order Pseudomonadales; family Pseudomonadaceae; genus Pseudomonas; species Pseudomonas sp. BAY1663. The sequence continues at coordinate 13,887 of NZ_AZSV01000100.1, read as the reverse complement.
CTGCAACAGCGGCTGGAAAGCCCGCTGCCGCTGCTGGTGATCCACGACCATTTCGACTTCGCCAGCCAGCTCGCCGCGGTGCGCGCCGGAGCCCAGGGATTCTTCGGCCGGCCGCTGGACATCACCCAGCTGGAGAACAGCCTGGAACGCTGCCTGGACCGTCGCCAGGGCGAGCCGTTCCGCGTGCTGATCGTCGACGACGATGCCGAGCTGGCGGAACGCTACAGCCTGGTGCTGCGCAATTCGCAGATGCAGGTACAGACCCTCGCCGAGCCCACCCGCCTGCTCGACAGCATGCGCAGTTTCAACCCCGAGGTGCTGCTGCTGGACGTCAACATGCCCGGCTGTTCCGGCCCCGAGCTGGCCCAGATGATCCGCCTGCACGACGAGTGGCTGCGGGTGACCATCATCTACCTCTCGGCGGAAACCGATAGCCATCGGCAGATGGCGGCGCTGCTGCAGGCGGGCGACGATTTCATCACCAAGCCGATCAGCGATACCGCGCTGATCGCCTCGGTATATTCCCATGCCCAGCGCGCCCGCTCGCTGAGCACGGCGCTGGCGCGCGACAGCCTGACCGGGCTGCTCAAGCACGCCGACATCAAGGAGCAGCTGGCGCTGGAGGTACAGCGTGCCACCCGCAGCGGCAAGCCGGCCAGCGTGGTGATGCTCGATCTCGACCATTTCAAGCAGGTCAACGACCACTACGGGCACGCCGCCGGCGACAACGTCATCCGCGCCCTGGCCAACCTGCTGCGCCAGCGCCTGCGGCGCATCGACAGCCTCGGCCGCTACGGTGGCGAGGAGTTCGTCGCGGTGCTGCCGGAATGCTCGGCGCTACAGGCCAGGCGCATCTTCGACGAGATCCGCGTGCGCTTCGCCGCGCTCAGCTTCAACAGCGGCGAGAGCCATACCTTCAGCGTCACCTTCAGCGCCGGCATCAGCGAAACCGACGGCCGCACCACTGCCGGCATCCTGCTGGAACGCGCCGACCAGGCCCTGTACGTCGCCAAGCACAACGGCCGCAACCTGGTGAGCCTGTTCGGCGAAGGTTCCTAGAGCTGGATCCAGGTGGCCTTGAGTTCGGTGTACTTGTCGAAGGCGTGCAGCGACTTGTCGCGACCGTTGCCGGACTGCTTGAAGCCGCCGAACGGCGCGGTCATGTCGCCGCCGTCGTACTGGTTGACCCACACGCTGCCGGCACGCAGGGCGCGCGCGGTGCGGTGCGCCCGGGACAGGTCGGCGGTCCACACCGCCGCGGCCAGGCCGTAGGGGGTGTCGTTGGCGATGGCGATGGCCTCTTCGGCGCTGTCGAAGGTGATCACCGACAGCACCGGGCCGAAGATTTCCTCCTGGGCGATCTTCATCGCATTGTCGACGCCATCGAAAATGGTCGGCTCGACGTAGAGCCCGCCGGTTTCCTCCAGGGTGCGCTGGCCGCCGACCAGCACCTGCGCCCCGGCTTCCCGCCCGGCGTCGATATAGCCAAGCACGCTGTTCAACTGCTGGGTATCCACCAGCGCGCCGACGTTGGTCGCCGGGTCCAGCGGGTTGCCCGGCCTCCACATCTTGAGCGCCTCGACCACCATGGGCAGGAAGCGCGCCTTGATCGAACGTTCCACCAGCAGCCGCGAACCGGCGGTGCAGACCTCGCCCTGGTTGAAGGCGATGGCGCTGGCCGCCGCCTGGGCCGCCGCCTGGAGATCCGGCGCATCGGCGAAGACGATGTTCGGGCTCTTGCCGCCGGCCTCCAGCCAGACGCGCTTCATGTTCGACTCGCCAGCGTAGATCATCAGTTGCTTGGCCACCCGGGTGGAGCCGGTGAAGACCAGGGTGTCGACGTTCATGTGCAGCGCCAGCGCCTTGCCCACGGTATGCCCGTAGCCCGGCAGCACGTTGAGCACGCCGGCCGGAATACCCGCCTCGATGGCCAGCCGGGCGATGCGGAGCGCCGTCAACGGCGACTTCTCCGAGGGCTTGAGCACCACCGAGTTTCCGCTGGCCAGCGCCGGGCCGAGTTTCCAGCAGGCCATCATCAGCGGGAAGTTCCACGGCACGATGGCCGCCACCACGCCCACCGGCTCGCGGGTGACCAGGCCGAGCTGGTCGTGCGGGGTGGCCGCGACCTCGTCGTAGAGTTTGTCGATCGCCTCGCCGCTCCAGCGCAGCGCCCGCGCCGCGCCGGGCACGTCCACCGCCAGCGAATCGCCGATCGGCTTGCCCATGTCGAGGGTTTCCAGCAGCGCCAGCTCCTCGCGGTTGGCTTCCAGCAGGTCAGCGAAGCGGATCATCACCGCCTTGCGCCTGGCCGGCGCCAGCTTCGCCCATACGCCGGCCTCGAATGCCGCCCGCGCGCTGGCCACGGCGCGCTCGGCATCGGCCTGCTCGCAGCTGGCGACCTGCGCCAGCACGCGCCCGTCCACCGGGCTGACGCAGTCGAGCGGGCCCCTCCCGCCGCGTCGAGGTATTCGCCCTGGATGAAGGCGCGCCCTTCGATGCGCAAGTCGCGGGCACGCTGTTGCCAGTCGGCGAGGGTCAGGGTGGTCATGGAGCGTCCTCTCGTAAGGTCTTCGGGCTGCTGGAAGGGGCACCCTAAACCAGCGGCGCCGGCCGTATCAATATTTTTTACGAACCAGGCGTTTTACGCCTTGTTTTGTTCGTTTTATTAAACATAGACTCGATGCATCCGCTGTGCGCTCGCCACAGCATAGCCTCCACCCGCAGCCCTGCCGGAGCTCACCATGGCCAACGATTTCCACCCCAGCGCATCGCCCGACCATTTCTGGATGCCCTTCACCGCGAACCGCCAGTTCAAGGCCAGCCCGCGGCTGCTGGAAAGCGCCGAAGGGCTGTATTACACGGCGAGCGACGGTCGCAAGATCCTCGACGGCACCGCCGGCCTGTGGTGCTGCAACGCCGGCCATGCGCGGCGCGAGATCAGCGAGGCGGTGAGCCGGCAGATCGCCAAGATGGACTTCGCCCCGACCTTCCAGATGGGCCATCCGCTGCCCTTCGAGCTGGCACAGAAGCTCAGCGGCATCAGCCCCGAGGGCCTCGACCGGGTGTTCTTCACCAACTCCGGCTCGGAGTCGGTGGACACCGCGCTGAAGATCGCGCTGGCCTACCAGCGCGCCATCGGCCAGGGCACCCGCACCCGGCTGATCGGCCGCGAACTGGCCTATCACGGCGTCGGCTTCGGCGGCATCTCGGTCGGCGGCATGCCGAACAACCGCCGCGCCTTCGGTGCGCTGCTGCCGGGCGTCGACCACCTGCCGCACACCCTCGACCTGCAGCGCAACGCCTTCAGCAAGGGCCTACCGCAGTATGGCGTGGAAAAGGCCGACGAACTGGAACGCCTGGTGACCCTGCATGGCGCGGAGAACATCGCCGCGGTGATCGTCGAGCCGATGTCCGGCTCGGCCGGGGTGATCCTGCCGCCGCTGGGCTACCTGCAGCGGCTGCGCGAGATCACCGCCAAGCACGGCATCCTGCTGATCTTCGACGAGGTGATCACCGGTTTCGGCCGCGTCGGCGAGCCCTTCGCCGCGCAGCGCTGGGGCGTCACGCCGGACATCCTCACCTGCGCCAAGGGCCTGACCAACGGCGCGGTGCCGATGGGCGCGGTGTTCGTCGCCGACAGGTTGTTCGAGGCCTTCATGACCGGGCCGGAAAGCGCCATCGAGTTCTTCCACGGCTACACCTATTCCGGCCATCCGGTGGCCTGCGCGGCGGCCCTGGCGACCCAGGAGATCTACCAGCGCGAGAATCTGTTCCAGAAGGCCATCGAGCTTGAGCCCTACTGGCAGGACGCGCTGTTCAGCCTCAAGGACCTGCCCAATGTGGTCGACATCCGCACCGTCGGCCTGGTGGCCGGCGTGCAGTTCGCGACGCACGCCGACGGCGTCGGCAAGCGCGGTTACGAGGTGTTCCGTCAGTGCTTCGAGAACGGCCTGATGGTGCGCGCCAGCGGCGACACCATCGCCCTGTCGCCGGCGCTGATCATCGAGAAGCCGCAGATCGACACGATGATCGCGCAGTTCGCCGATGGCATCCGCCAGGCCGGCTGAACACTCGGCGCACACGAGCTGCTACGAACCCTGCAGGAGCCCGCTTGCGGGCTCCTGCAACGGTGCATACAGGATCATCCGCGTTGATGCCCTACCGGACGCGTGGAAAATGCTCCGCAGTTTTCCACCCTACGCGGCTCATGTTAGGTAGGTGGGCGTAGGTTGGGTTGAGCGCAGCGAAACCCAACCGGCGGTGTGCCAGGCAACGCTTCGGCGTGAGTTGGGCTTCGGCGCTATGCCTCAACCGCAACCCACAGGCCATGGGCGTTACAGCGAATCCAGCAGTCGGCCAGGGCGTTGCCGAGGCCTTCGAGCAGCCGCTCGTAGCCCTGGGCATCGGCCGCCAGGCCGACGCCGAGCACATCCAGCTCGACCATCTTCACCGGCAAGCCGCTGGTCAGCGTTTCAGCCAGGCGCGGGCGGGCCGGCGGTTCGCTGAACACGCAGCTCGGCCCGGCCTGCTGCAGCCGTTCACGCATCGCCGCGACATGCCGGGCGCCCGGTTGCGCTTCGCCGCCGGCGCTGAACACGCCGGCATGGCGCAGGCCGTAGGCAGCCTCGAAGTAGTCGTAGGCCTCGTGGAAGACGAAGAACGGCTTGTTGCGCACCCCGGCGAAGCGCTGTGCGAGCCGTGCGTCCAGCGCCTCGAGGCGCTGGGCGAAGGCGGCGAGGTTCGCCTGGTAGCGCTCGGCGTTGGCCGGGTCGGCGGTGGCGAAGTCGGCGGCCATGCGTTCGGCGATCACCCGCGCATTGGCCGGCAGCAGCCAGAGGTGCGCGTCGAGGCTGCCGGGGCGATGATCGTGGTCGTGCTCGTCGGCATGCGCGGGCTCGTGGTCGTCATGGTCGTCATGGTCGTCATGGTCGTCATGGTCATGAGCGTGCTCGTCGGCCGGATCGTGATGCTCATCCGCTTCGGCGTGTTCATGCGCATCGCCGAAATGCCGCAGCGTCAGGCCCGGCAGCGCCTGCACGGCGACGGTCGCGCCCTTGCGCCCACTCAGCGCATGCGGCAGGAAACTCTCCAGATCCGGGCCGATCCAGTAGAGCAGCTCGGCATCGCGGATGCGCCGTACGTCGGACGGGCGTAGCGCATAGTGGTGCGCCGAGGCACTGGCCGGCAGCAGCACGTCGGGTTCGCCGACGCCGTCCTGCACCGCCGCAGCGATCAGTTGCAGCGGCTTGACGCTGGTCAGCACACGGACTTCGGCTTGGGCGGAGGCGCTGCCGACGAGCAGCGCGGCCAACAGCGAAAGGGAGAAAAGACGGTTCACGGGCATCACTCGAAGGGACGAAATTGGTACATAATAACGTCTCTCCACCACGACGTCGCCGCCCATGTCCAAGACCCCGCTGGCCTGCACGCCCCATGACCACGACCACTGCGTCAGCCACGCGCTGGCCGAAGCCGACAGCCTCTGCGCGCGCCAGGGCGTGCGCCTGACCGCCCTGCGCAAGCGCGTGCTGGAGCTGGTCTGGCAGAGCCACAAGCCGCTCGGCGCCTACGACATCCTCGCCGTGCTGAGCGAGCAGGACGGCCGCCGCGCCGCGCCGCCGACCGTCTACCGGGCGCTGGATTTCCTGCTGGAGAACGGCCTGGTGCATCGCCTCGCCTCGCTCAACGCCTTCATCGGCTGCAACCATCCGGAACATCCGCACCAGGGCCAGTTCCTCATCTGCCGTCACTGCCACACCGCTATCGAGCTGGAGCAGCCGGCCATCGCCGAAGCCATCGACGCTGCCGCGCGCAGCGTGGGTTTCGCCGTCGAGGGCCAGACCGTGGAAGTGGTCGGCCTCTGCGCAACGTGCCGGAGCGCGGCATGAGCGAAGTGCTGTTGCGGCTGGACGACATCCATGTGCATTTCGCCAACCAGGCGGTGCTCGAAGGCGCACAGTTGCAGGTGCATCGCGGCGAGATCGTCACCCTGATCGGCCCCAACGGCGCCGGCAAGACCACCCTGGTGCGCACCGTGCTCGGCCTGCTCAAGCCGGATCGCGGCCAGGTCTGGCGCAAGCCGAAGCTGCGGATCGGCTACATGCCGCAGAAGCTCCACGTCGACCCCACCCTGCCGCTGTCGGTGCTGCGCTTCTTGCGCCTGGTGCCCGGTGTCGACCGGGCCCGCGCGCTGGCGGCGCTGGGCGAGGTCGGTGCCGAGCACGTCATCGACAGCCCGCTGCAGAAGATTTCCGGCGGCGAGATGCAGCGCGTGCTGCTCGCCCGCGCCCTGCTGCGCGAGCCGGAACTGCTGGTGCTGGACGAGCCGGTGCAGGGCGTCGACGTCGCCGGCCAGGCCGAGCTGTACCGGCTGATCGGTACGCTGCGCGATCGCTATGGCTGCGGCGTGCTGATGATTTCCCACGACCTGCACCTGGTGATGAGCGCCACCGACCAGGTGGTCTGCCTGAACCGCCACGTCTGCTGCTCGGGGCATCCGGAGCAGGTCAGCAGCGACCCGGCCTTCGTCGAGCTGTTCGGCCAGGACGCGCGCAGCCTGGCGATCTACCACCACCAGCACGATCACAGCCATGACCTGCATGGCAGCGTGGTGATCGGCAAACCCCACGTCCATGGCCCCGACTGTAAACACGGATAGCCCGCGCAATGCCCGATTTCCTTCTCAACGCGCTGCTCGCCGGCCTCGCCCTGGCGCTGGTCGCCGGCCCGCTCGGCTCCTTCGTGGTCTGGCGGCGCATGGCCTATTTCGGCGATACCCTGTCGCATGCCGCATTGTTCGGCGTCGCCCTCGGCTGATGCTCGACGTCAACCTGACCCTGGCGGTGACGGTCGGCTGCATGCTGCTCGCCCTCCTGCTGGTCACCCTGCAGCAGCGCCAGCCGCTGGCCTCCGACACCCTGCTCGGCATCCTCGCGCACAGCACGCTGTCGCTCGGTCTGGTCTCGCTGAGTTTCATGAAGGACGTACGCATCGACCTGATGGGCTACCTGTTCGGCGACCTGCTGGCGGTGGGGCCAACCGATCTCGCCTGGATCGCCGGTGGCAGCGCGCTGGTGCTGCTGATGCTGATTCCGCTGTGGCGGCCGCTCTTGGCGGTCACCGTGCACGAGGAACTGGCCAAGGTCGAAGGCCTGCCGGTGGCGGCGATCCGCCTGGCGCTGATGTTGCTGATCGCCGTGGTCATCGCCGTGGCGATGAAGATCGTCGGCGTGCTGCTGATCACCTCGCTGCTGATCATTCCTGCCGCGGCTGCACAGCGCCACGCGCGCACGCCGGAGCAGATGGCGCTGGGCGCGAGCCTGCTGGGCCTCGTCGCGGTGTGCCTGGGGCTGGCGCTGTCCTGGTTCGAGGACACCCCGGCCGGGCCGTCCATCGTGGTCAGCGCCGCCGCGCTGTTCCTGCTCAGCTTCGCCTGGCCTCGCAGGGCCTGAGCCATGACTGATCTCAAGTACCTGCGCGGCTACCCCGAGCCATTGCTGGCTCAGGTACGCCAGTTGATCGCCGAGAATCGCCTGGGCGACTACCTCGCACGGCGCTATCCGGGGCGGCATCAGGTGCAGAGCGACAAGGCGCTGTACGGCTATGTGCAGCAGCTCAAGCAGGAGCACCTGAAAAGCGCCCCGCCGATCGACAAGGTGCTCTACGACAATCGCCTGGACCTGACCCACCGCGCGCTGGGCCTGCATACCGCGGTGTCGCGGGTACAGGGCGGCAAACTCAAGGCGAAGAAGGAAATCCGCGTCGCCTCACTGTTTCGCGAGGCGGCGCCGGAATTTCTCAGGATGATCGTGGTGCACGAGCTCGCCCACCTGCGCGAAAGCGAGCACAACCGCGCCTTCTACAAGCTCTGCGAACACATGCTGCCCGGCTACGGGCAGATCGAGTTCGACCTGCGGCTGTTCCTGCACTGGCGGGAGCTGCAGGACAACTGACGAGGCGCTCCGCGTGGATGGCTTCGGCCATCCACCCTACGGTCGGAGCTTGCGTAGGGTGGAAAACTCGCGCAGCGATTTTCCACGCGTCTGTGCCTGGCTTCGCCTCATGCCGGACCAGGCGCCGCATCCGCGTGGATGGCTTCGGCCATCCACCCTACAGCCCGAGCGCGTCGGAGCTTGCGTAGGGTGGAAAACTCGCGCAGCGATTTTCCACGCGTCTGTGCCTGGCTTCGCATCGTGCCGGACCAGGCGCCGCATCCGCGTGGATGGCTTCGACCATCCACCCTACAGCCCGAGCGCGTCGGAGCATGCGTAGGGTGGAAAACTCGCGCAGCGATTTTCCACGCGTCAGTGCCTGGCTTCGCCTCATGCCGGACCAGGCGCCGCATCCGCGTGGATGGCTTCGGCCATCCACCCTACGCCGGGATCGCTGCCGCCGCGGCCTCGCGCGCCCACACCCGGTGCTGACCGAGCGCCTGGACGAAGTTGCCGAATAGCGCATCGACGTCATCGCCCTCCAGCAACCCGGCATCCGGGGTGAGGTTCAGCGACGCCAGCAGCGGCCGCGCCGCACCGAGCACCATGATGGGTTTCAGGTGCTTGTAGGCCTCCAGCAGGTAGTGCCTGGCCTCGCCGGACTTGGCCATGGCTGCCGCCGCATCGGCACCGCCGGGGACGAACACGGCATCGAACATCACCGAGGGCATGCCGTCCATCGCGGCGTCGACCGGCAGCATCTTGCCATCCGCCGTTTTCACCGGAGCCGGCGACGGGCCGATGATCTTGGCCAGCGCGCCCTGCTCGGCCAGCTTGGCTTTGAAGGCATCGATGGCCGCGCCATCGACGCCGTTGGCCACCAGAACGGCGATCTTGCGCGACTTGATATTGCCCGGTGCGTGGTTCATCAAACTCAGGGCCGGCGAGCTCTGCGGAGTCGGCGCCTTCGGTGGCACGGTTGGCGCGGCCGGTGCCGGCAGGCCGAGGTTCTCGGCCACGCGGCGGGCTAGTTCCAGGTCGATATTGGCGAGGATCTCGTTGACCTGACGCTCGCGGATGAATACCCGCTCGACCTTGCCCAGCTCGAAGGTATAGGCGCCGATGATGTGATCCTTCTCCGGCTCGCTCATGCTGTTCCAGAACAGCGTGGCCTGGGAGAAGTGGTCGCCGAAGGATTCGCTGCGGTTGCGGATCTTGTGCCCCTCGACCCGCTCCGGATAGCTCTCGAAACCGCCGCCCTGGGCCGCCGGCGGGGTTTCCTTGGGCCAGCCGCTGTCGATGGAGTTGGGCTCGTAGTTGGCGCGGCCCTTGTGGATGGTCTGGCGATGGAAGGCGTCGCGCTGGTTGTTGTGAAACGGACACAGCGGACGGTTGATCGGAATCTCGTGGAAGTTCGGCCCACCGAGACGCAGCAGCTGGGTGTCGGTGTAGGAGAACAGCCGGCCCTGCAGCAGCGGGTCGTTGGTGAAGTCGATGCCCGGCACGATGTGGCCAATGTGGAAGGCGGCCTGCTCGGTCTCGGCGAAGAAGTTGTCCGGGTTGCGGTTGAGGGTCATCTTGCCGAGCTTCTGCACCGGCACCAGCTCCTCGGGGATGATCTTGGTCGGGTCGAGCAGGTCGAAGTCGAAGGTGTGCTCGTCGGCCTCCTCGACCACCTGCACGCCCAGCTCCCACTCGAAGTAGTCGCCCATCTCGATGGACTCCCACATGTCGCGGCGGTTGAAGTCCGGGTCCTTGCCGGCGATCTTCAGCGTCTCGTCCCAGACCAGCGAGAAGGCGCCGGCCACCGGCTTCCAGTGGAACTTGACGAAGCGGCTGACACCCTCGGCATTGATCAGGCGGAAGGTGTGCACGCCGAAGCCTTCCATCGCCCGGTAGCTGCGCGGCAGGGCGCGGTCGGACATGGTCCAGAGCACCATGTGTGCGGACTCGGGCGTCAGCGAGACGAAATCCCAGAAGCTGTCGTGGGCCGATTGCGCCTGCGGAATCTCGTTGTGCGGCTCGGGTTTCACCGCGTGGACGAAGTCCGGAAACTTGATGGCGTCCTGGATGAAGAACACCGGCATGTTGTTGCCGACCAGGTCGAAGTTGCCCTCGTCGGTGTAGAACTTGGTGGCGAAGCCGCGCACGTCGCGCACGGTGTCCGCCGAGCCGCGCGAGCCCTGCACGGTGGAGAAGCGCACGAACACCGGGGTCTCCTTGCCTTCGGCGGCGAGGAACGAGGCCTTGGTCAGCCAGCTGTGGTCGGCGTAGCTGACGAACACACCGTGGGCTGCGGCACCGCGGGCATGCACGATGCGCTCGGGAATGCGCTCATGGTCGAAGTGGGTGATCTTCTCGCGCATGATGAAGTCTTCGAGCAGCGAGGGCCCGCGGCCGCCAGCCTTGAGGGTGTTCTGGTTGTCGGCGATCTTCACGCCTGATTGGTGCGCAGCGCCTCGCCGGTGGCGTCGCTACGGAAGGTTTCCAGTTGGTCGAGCTTGGCATTGTGGTTGGCGCGGTCCACGGTATCGGTACCGGCCAGTTCGCTCTGCTTGGGAGTCTTGTCCGTCATGATGGTCCTCGATTGGCGGATGGGCTGAGCCACGAACGCTCCAGCTGACAGGCCAGGCCTGAAAGCAGGAGCGATTCACGGCATGCCAGTTAGTGACCGCCAGCGGCGCGACAAGGTTGCTGGGCCGGCCGGACCGCCCGACGATTTGCAAAGGCCCGGAGGCGCAGCGCAACGCCGCCGTTTCGAAGAAATTGACCGGCCACATGAGCCTTTTCGCCACATGCGGTAGAATGCCGGCCTTTCGCCGGACACCCCGGCACCGAACGACCGCACCCACAAGGTTCGCCCGTGATCGAATTTCACCAAGTCCACAAAACCTACCGGGTCGCGGGGCGTGATGTCGCCGCGCTGCAGCCGACCGAGCTGCAGATCGCCTCTGGCGAGGTGTTCGGCCTGATCGGCCATTCCGGCGCCGGCAAGAGCACCCTGCTGCGCCTGATCAACCGCCTCGAGGAACCCTCCGGCGGGCGCATCCTGGTCAACGGCGAGGACGTCACCGCGCTGGATGCCGACGGCCTGCGGCGCTTTCGCCAGCGCGTCGGGATGATCTTCCAGCACTTCAACCTGCTGATGTCCAGGACCGTCGCCGACAACGTCGCCATGCCGCTGCGCCTGGCCGGCAACTACTCGCGGGCCGAGATCGACACCCGCGTCGCCGCCCTGCTCGAGCGCGTCGGCCTGCGCGACCACGCACGCAAGTACCCGGCACAGCTCTCCGGCGGGCAGAAACAGCGCGTCGGCATCGCCCGTGCGCTGGCCACCGAGCCGGACATCCTGCTCTGCGACGAGGCCACCAGCGCCCTCGACCCGCAGACCACCGCGCAGGTGCTGCAGCTGCTAGCCGAGATCAACCGAGAGCTGCAGCTGACCATCGTGCTGATCACCCACGAGATGGACGTGATCCGCCGCGTCTGCGACCGCGTGGCGGTGATGGACGACGGCGTGATCGTCGAGCAGGGGCCGGTGACCGAGGTGTTCCTGCATCCCCAGCACCCGACCACCCAGCGTTTCGTGCTGGAAGACGAGGCGGTGGACGAGGGCGACATGCACGACGACTTCGCCCATGTGCCGGGCCGCATCCTGCGCCTGACCTTCCAGGGCGACGCGACCTACCAGCCGCTGCTGGGCACCGTCGCGCGCGAGACCGGGGTGGACTTCTCCATCCTCTCGGGGCGTATCGACCGCATCAAGGACACCCCCTACGGCCAGCTGACCCTGGCGCTGGTCGGCGGTGACATGGCCGCGGCGCTGGGGCGCCTGGATGCCGCCGACGTGCACGTGGAGGTGCTGCGCTGATGGAAGCTCTGTTCGGCTCCTTGTTCACCAACGTGGATTGGTACGAGATCTGGCTGGCGACGCTGGACACCCTGCTGATGCTCGGCGGCTCGCTGCTGTTCACCATCCTGCTCGGCCTGCCGCTGGGCGTGCTGCTGTTCCTCAGCGGCCCGCGCCAGCTGTTCGAGAACGGCCCGCTCTACGCGCTGCTGTCGTTCATCGTCAACGTGCTGCGCTCGCTGCCGTTCATCATCCTCTTGATCGTGATGATTCCCTTCACCGTGCTGCTGACCGGCACCTCGCTGGGCGTCGCCGGGGCGATTCCGCCGCTGGTGGTGGGCGCCGCGCCGTTCTTCGCGCGGCTGGTGGAGACCGCATTGCGCGAGGTCGACCGCGGCATCATCGAGGCGACCCAGGCGATGGGCGCGACGACCCGGCAGATCATCTTCAGCGCATTGCTGCCCGAGGCGCGCCCAGGCATCATCGCCGCCATCACCGTCACCGCCATCACCCTGGTGTCCTACACCGCGATGGCCGGTGTGGTGGGTGCCGGCGGCCTTGGCGACCTGGCCATCCGCTTCGGCTACCAGCGCTTCCAGACCGACGTCATGGTGGTCACCGTGGTCCTGCTGCTGGTGCTGGTGCAACTGCTGCAGAGCCTCGGCGACCGGCTGGTGACCCACTTTTCACGCAAATGAACCGCAACCAGGGCGAGCGAACCTTCGCACCCCGATCTACCTACGAAGGAACCGAACGATGAAGAAACTGATTGCCGCCCTGGCCACCGTCGCGGCGTTTTCCGCCCAGGCCGCCGAAACCCTGACCGTCGCCGCCACCGCCGTGCCGCATGCCGAGCTGCTGGAGTTCGTCAAGCCGCAACTGGCCGAGCAGGGCGTGACGCTGAACGTCAAGGTCTTCACCGACTACGTGCAGCCGAACATCCAGGTCGCCGAGAAGCGCCTGGACGCCAACTTCTTCCAGCACCAGCCGTACCTGGACGAGTTCAACAAGGGCAAGGGCACCGAGCTGGTCAGCGTCGCCGGCGTGCACATCGAGCCGTTCGGCGCCTACTCGAGCAAGGTCAAATCGCTGGACGAGCTGCCCAACGGCGCCACCGTGGTCATCCCCAACGACGCCACCAACGGCGGCCGCGCCCTGCTGCTGCTGGACAAGGCCGGCGTGATCGGCCTCAAGGAAGGCGCCGGCATCACCGCCACGCCGAAGGACATCGCCGAGAATCCCAAGCGCATCAAGATCCGCGAACTCGAGGCGGCCACCCTGCCGCGCGTGCTGACCCAGGTCGACCTGGCGCTGATCAACACCAACTACGCGCTGGAGGCCAAGCTCAACCCGACCCAGGACGCGCTGGTGATCGAAGGCAGCGACTCGCCCTACGTCAACATCCTGGTCGCCCGTCCGGACAACAAGGACAGCGACGCCATGCAGAAACTGGCCGCTGCCCTGCACAGCGAAGAAGTGCGCCAGTTCATCGAAGAGAAGTACCAGGGCGCCGTGGTCCCGGCATTCTGACCGTCGGGGCGTACCGTAGGTTACGGTTGAGGCGCGCAGCGCCGAAGCCCGGCTCATGCAAAAGCGCCGTCTGATGCATCGCCCGTTGGGCTTCGCTTCGCTCAACCCAACCTACCTCGTCCACATGCCCATAGGGGGCAGGCAGGCTGTAGGTTGCGGTTGAGGAGCACAGCGACGAAGCCCAACTCGCGCCGAGGTGTTGCCTGAGGCATCGTCCCGTGCGGGGTTCTGCGTCTCAGGGCACCAGCACCGCGGCACCCTGGAAGCGTCCGTGGCGCAGGTCGTCCAGCGCCTGGTTGGCCTGCTGCAACGGGTAGACATGGGTCTCGGTACGAATACCGACCTTCGCCGCGATCGGGAAGAAATCCAGGCCATCCTGGCGCGTCAGGTTGGCCACCGAGACCACTTCGCGCTCCTGCCAGAGGATGTCGTAGGGAAAGCTCGGGATGTCGCTCATGTGGATGCCGGCGCAGACCACCCGGCCGCCCTTGCGCACCGCACGCAGGGCCGCCGGCACCAACTCGCCGGCCGGCGCGTAGATGATCGCCGCATCCAGCGGCACCGGCGGCGGCTGCG
>NZ_AZSV01000099.1:0-14475 GCF_000582595.1 Pseudomonas sp. BAY1663 | reverse complement strand
GGCGGGCTGCTGGAACTGGCGCTGGGCGGCATGGCGCTCGCGCGTGGCATCAGCGGGCGTTGCGAGGCCAAGCGGGCACTGAGCGAGGTGTCCGCCCAGCCGCCGCTGCCCAGCCAGCGCTACAGCCATATGCCGCTGGATTCGGAAGTGCACAGTCCGGACTTCGCCGACGAAGGCGTGCAATTGCCCGACACCACGCCGATGGGCCATGAAACCCACCCGACGCCGCGCGGCAGCCAAAAGCCTGAAGCCCCGTAGCGTGGACCGGGCGGCGTTCCGCTTCAGCCCACCAGAGCTGGCCCTGTCGGTGGGCTGAAGCCCGCCCTACAGCCTGAAGATCAAAAGCATCGCCGCGGGTCGCGCCTCCCACAGGGGCGCCGTGTATACTGGCGGCTTTTTGTGGGAGGCCCGACCTCGGGGCGATGCAGGCCGCAAGGCCTGCCAAAGAGCCACTAAAAATGTTGAATCAACCCTGCCCCATCAGCCGCCCCTGGTTCTGCTGCGCCATCTCCTTGAGGTAGTCCCAGGTGGTGCGCATGCGCGCCAGGTCCTTGAACTCGATGGGCATCAGCATCCAGAAGGTGCGGGTGAAGCTGATTTCAGCGGGCAACAGCAATTGCAGGCGCGGGTCGGCATCGGCCGAGAAGGCCGGCAGGATGGCGATCCCCGCGCCCATCGCCACCGCTTCCTGCTGGGCCAGCAGGCTGGTGCTGCGCAGGCCGACGGCACGCGCATCGGCGATGCCATCGAGAAACAGCAGCTCCTTGCTGAATAGCAGGTCGTCCACGTAGCTGACGAAGCGATGCCCGGCGAGGTCCTCACGGCTGCGGATCGGCGTGTGCTCATCCAGATAGGCCGGCGACGCATACAGCCGCAGCACGTAGTCGGTCAGCCGGGTGATGATGAACGGCCCGCGCTCCGGGCGTTCCAGGGTGATGACGATGTCCGCCTCGTGACGCGACAGGCGCACCGCCCGCGGTAACGCCAGCAGGTCGATGTTCAGGTGCGGATAGCGGCGGCTGAGCCCGGTGAGCTGGCCGGCGAGCATCACCGTGCCGTAACCCTCGGTGGCGCCGATGCGCACCTGCCCGGACAAGCCATCGGCCATGCTGGGCAGCGAATGTTCGATGGCCACGCTGGCACTTTCCATGGCCTCGACCCGCGGTAGCAGGTTGCGCCCGGCCTCGGTGAGCTTGTAGCCGCCCGGCTCGCGCAGAAAAAGCTGCAGGCCCATGCTTTTTCCAGCGCCTGCAGCCGCCGCGACACGGTGGTGTGGTCGACCGCCAGCCGGCGCGCCGCGGTCGTCAGCCGCCCCGCCCGTGCGACTTCGAGAAAATAACGCAGATTGTCCCAGTCCATGGCCGACCTTCTTGTGCATTTATGCAGAACGACTCTGCAGTCGACCGCATTGTAATGTGATTTTTTGCATTGCTACATTCAATGCAGCCCTCGCAGCTGTCCGCGAGCCAATAACAACAACAGCGCCTGAGTCAGGCCGGAGAGCACTATGACCACTTCCAGTTCCATTTCTACCGTCAAACTGCTGATCGACGGGCAATTCGTCGAATCCACCACCGAGCAATGGCGCGACATCGTCAACCCGGCGACCCAGGAGGTCCTGGCGCGGGTACCGTTCGCCACCGCCGCAGAAATCGACCGCGCCGTCGCCAGCGCCAAGGAAGCCTTCAAGAGCTGGCGCAAGACCCCCATCGGCGCGCGGGCGCGGATCTTCCTCAAATACCAGCAGCTGATTCGCGAGAACATGAAGGAACTGGCGGCGATCCTCACCGCCGAACAGGGCAAGACCCTGGCCGACGCCGAGGGCGACGTGTTCCGCGGCCTGGAGGTGGTCGAGCATGCCGCCGGCATCGGCAACCTGCAGCTCGGCGAGCTGGCCAACAACGTCGCCAGCGGGGTCGACACCTACACCCTGCTGCAACCGCTGGGCGTCTGCGCCGGCATCACCCCGTTCAACTTCCCGGCGATGATCCCGCTGTGGATGTTCCCGATGGCCATCGCCACCGGCAACACCTTCGTCCTCAAGCCCTCCGAACAGGACCCGATGGTCACCATGCGCCTGGCCGAACTGGCGCTGGAAGCCGGCGTGCCGCCGGGCGTGCTCAACGTGGTGCACGGCGGTGCCGAGGCGGTGAACGCCATCTGCGACCATCCGGACATCAAGGCGGTGTCCTTCGTCGGCTCGACCAAGGTCGGCACCCACGTCTACAACCGTGCCAGCCAGGCCGGCAAGCGCGTGCAGTGCATGATGGGCGCGAAGAACCACGCCATCGTGCTGCCCGATGCGCACAAGGAGCAGACCCTCAACAACCTCGCCGGAGCGGCCTTCGGCGCGGCCGGCCAGCGCTGCATGGCGCTGTCGGTGGTGGTCCTGGTGGGCGAGGCGCAGGCCTGGATTCCGGATCTGGTGGCCAAGGCCAGGACGCTCAAGGTCAACGCTGGCGTCGAGGCCGGCACCGATGTCGGCCCGCTGGTTTCCTGCGCGGCGCTGGATCGCGTCAGCGGGCTGATCGAACGCGGCGTGCAGGAAGGCGCCAAGCTGGAGCTGGACGGTCGCAATCCGAGCGTTGCCGGCTACGAGCACGGCAACTTCGTCGGCCCGACCCTGTTCTCCGGCGTCACCCCCGAGATGAGCATCTACCGCGAGGAAATCTTCGGCCCGGTGCTCTGCATCATGGCGGCCGACACCATGGACGACGCCATCGCCTGATCAACGCCAACCCCAACGGCAACGGCACCGCCATCTTCACCCGCTCCGGCGCGGCGGCGCGGCACTTCCAGGAGGAGATCGACGTCGGCCAGGTGGGCATCAACGTGCCGATCCCGGTGCCGGTGCCGATGTTCTCCTTCACCGGCTCGCGCGCCTCCAAGCTCGGCGACCTCGGCCCCTACGGCAAGCAGGTGGTGCAGTTCTACACCCAGACCAAGACCATCACCGAACGCTGGTTCGACGAGAACGAGGTCGGCGGCCCGGTCAACACCACCATCAACCTGAAGTGACATAACCCCACCGGGCCGGCGGACGCGCCGGCCCTCAAGGACGCCTACATGACATTCGAAACCCTGCTCGTCGACATCCAGGAACGCGTCGCGCTGATCACCCTCAACCGGCCGCAGGCGCTCAACGCGCTCAATGCCCAGCTGATCAGCGAACTGAACCAGGCGCTGGGCCAGCTCGAGGCCGATCCAGAGATCGGCTGCATCGTGCTCACCGGCTCGGCCAAGGCCTTCGCCGCCGGTGCCGACATCAAGGAAATGGCCGGGCTGAACTACCCGCAGATCTACCTGGACGACTTCTTCGCCGAAGCCGACCGCATCGCCAGCCGCCGCAAGCCGCTGATCGCCGCGGTGGCCGGCTACGCGCTGGGCGGTGGCTGCGAGCTGGCGCTGCTGTGCGACATGATCTTCGCCGCCGACAACGCCCGCTTCGGCCAGCCGGAAGTCAACCTCGGCGTGCTGCCGGGCATCGGCGGCACCCAGCGCCTGACCCGTGCCGTCGGCAAGGCCAAGGCCATGGACCTGTGCCTCACCGGCCGCCAGATGGACGCCGAGGAAGCCGAACGCGCCGGCCTGGTCGCGCGCATCTTCCCGCAGGAAAGCCTGCTGGAAGAAACCCTCAAGGCCGCCCGGACGATCGCCGAGAAATCCCTGCCGGCCACCATGATGATCAAGGAGAGCGTCAACCGCGCCTTCGAGACCACCCTGGCCGAGGGCATCCGCTTCGAGCGTCGCGTGTTCCACGCGGTATTCGCCACCGCCGACCAGAAGGAAGGCATGGCGGCGTTCGCCGAGAAGCGCAAGCCTGAATTCAGCAATCGTTAATTCGCAGCGGGCAATAACAAGAGGAACAAAGCCATGCATATCGGATTCATCGGTCTGGGCAACATGGGTGCGCCCATGGCCCACAACCTGCTCAAGGCAGGCCACCAGCTCAGCGTCTTCGATCTCAACGCCCTGGCCGTCGACGGCCTGGTCAAGGCCGGTGCGCTGCCGGTCGACTCGCCAACCGCGATCGCCCAGGGCAACGCCGAGCTGATCATCACCATGCTGCCCGCCGCGCCCCATGTGAAGAGCGTGTACCTGGGCGAGAACGGCCTGATCGCCCACAGCCGCCCGGAGGTGATGCTGATCGACTGCTCCACCATCGACCACACAGCGCCCGCGACGTCGCCGCAGCCGCCGCCGCGCACGGCAACCCGATGCTCGATGCGCCGGTCTCCGGTGGCACTGGCGGCGCCGCGGCCGGCACCCTGACCTTCATGGTCGGCGGCAGCGCGGCCGATTTCGACCGTGCGCAACCGATCCTCGCCGCCATGGGCAAGAACATCGTGCACTGCGGCGACGCCGGCAACGGCCAGGTAGCCAAAGTCGCCAACAACATGCTGCTGGGCATCTCCATGATCGGCGTGGCCGAGGCCATGGCCCTGGGCGTGGCACTGGGCATGGACGCCCGGACCCTGGCCGGGGTGATCAACACCTCCAGCGGCCGCTGCTGGAGTTCGGACACCTACAACCCCTTCCCCGGCGTGCTGGACAACGTACCGGCCTCGCGTGCTACAGCGGCGGTTTCGGCAGCGACCTGATGCTCAAGGACCTGGGCCTGGCCACCGAGGCGGCGAAACAGGTGCGCCAGCCGGTAATCCTCGGCGCCCTCGCCCAGCAGCTCTACCAGAGCTTCAGCGCCCAGGGCAATGGCGGCCTGGACTTCTCGGCGATCATCAACCAGTACCGCAAGGACACCTGACCATGAGTGCAACCGAACGCCCCGTGCTGGCGGCCGTGCGCAACCACGTCGGCCACCTCACGCTCAACCGCCCGGCCGGGCTCAATGCCGTCACCCTGGAAATGGTCCGCCTGCTGCAGCAACAGCTCAGCGCCTGGGCGGTCGATCCGCAGATCCATGCGGTGGTGCTGCGGGCCAACGGCGAAAAGGCCTTCTGCGCCGGCGGCGACATCCGCTCGCTGTACGACAGCTTCCAGCGTGGCGACGACGAGCACGAGACCTTCTTCGAGGAGGAATATGCCCTCGACCAGTACATCCACGCCTATCCCAAGCCGCTGCTGGCGCTGATGGACGGCTTCGTCCTCGGCGGCGGCATGGGCCTGGTCCAGGGCGCCTCGCTGCGGGTGGTGACCGAGCGCGTGCGCATGGGCATGCCGGAAGTCGCCATCGGCTACTTCCCGGATGTCGGCGGCAGCTATTTCCTCTCGCGCCTGCCGGGCGAGCTGGGCACCTACCTGGGCGTCACCGGCCTGCAGGTCCGCGCCGCCGATGCACTGCACGTCGGGCTGGCGGACTGGTGCATCGCCCATGACCAGATCGCCGAGCTGGATCGCTGCCTCGACCACATGAGCTGGTCCATCCACCCGCAGGAGGCGCTACGCACCCTGGTGGCCACCCTGGGCACCAACAAGCTGCCCGGCTCGGAACTCAAGGCGCTGCACCAGGCCATCGACACGCACTTCGCCCAGCCGGACGTGCCGGCCATCCGGGCGTCGCTGGCGGCAGAGACCCGTGCCGAATTCGCCGACTGGGCCGAGGAAACCGTCAAGGTGCTGGACAGCCGCTCGCCGCTGGCGATGGGCGTGACCCTGGAAATGCTGCGGCGTGGCCGCGAACTGCCGCTGGCCGGGTGTTTCGCGCTGGAGCTGCACCTGGACCGCCAGTGGTTCGCCAAGGGCAACATCATGGAAGGCGTGCGCGCGCTGATCATCGACAAGGACAAGACCCCGCGCTGGAACCCGCCGAGCCTGGACGCCGTTACCGCCGAGCGGGTGCAGGGTTTCTTCGAGGGCTTCAAACCGGCCGTCGGCAAGGCGAGACGCACGGCGACAGCCTGAAGCACACGCCCCGGATCGCGATGAAGACACCGCGCAGATCCGCCCGGTTCTTCATCGCCCCGCCACAAGAACAAGAAGGAGTGGTGTCATGCATGACCTGGAACTCAGCGAAGACCAACGCATGATCCGCGATATGGCGCGCGACTTCGCCCGTCGCGAGATCGCACCCAACGCCCAGGCCTGGGAAAAGGCCGGCTGGATCGACGACGCCCTGGTCGCCCAGATGGGCGAGCTCGGCCTGCTCGGCATGGTCGTCCCGGAACAGTGGGGCGGCAGCTATATCGATTACGTCGCCTACGCCCTGGCGGTGGAGGAAATCTCCGCCGGCGACGGCGCCACCGGCGCGCTGATGAGCATCCACAACTCGGTCGGCTGCGGCCCGGTGCTGAACTACGGTTCGCAGGCACAGCAGGACGAATGGCTGGCGGAACTGGCCAGCGGCCGCGCCATCGGCTGCTTCGCCCTCACCGAGCCGCAGGCCGGCTCCGAGGCGCACAACCTGCGTACCCGTGCCGAACTGGTGGACGGCCAGTGGGTGCTCAACGGCAGCAAGCAGTTCTGCAGCAACGCCCGGCGCGCGAAGCTGGCCATCGTCTTCGCCGTGACCGATCCGGAGCTGGGCAAGAAGGGCCTTTCCGCCTTCCTGGTGCCGACCGCTACCCCCGGCTTCGCCGTGGAACGCAGCGAACACAAGATGGGTATCCGCGCCTCGGATACCTGCGCGGTGACCTTGAGCGATTGCCGCGTACCGCAGGCCAACCTGCTCGGCGAAAGGGGCAAGGGCCTGGCCATCGCCCTGTCGAACCTGGAGGGCGGGCGCATCGGCATCGGCGCACAGGCCCTGGGCATCGCCCGCGCAGCCTTCGAAGCCGCCCTGCTCTATGCTCGCGAGCGCGTGCAGTTCGGCAAGCCGATCGCCGAGCACCAGAGCATCGCCAACATGCTGGCCGACATGCAGACCCAACTGAACGCCACGCGGCTGCTGATCCTGCATGCCGCCCGCCTGAAGAGCGCCGGCCTGCCCTGCCTCTCGGAAGCCTCCCAGGCCAAGCTGTTCGCCTCGGAAATGGCCGAGAAGGTCTGCTCGCAGGCCGTGCAGATCCACGGCGGCTACGGCTATCTGGAGGATTACCCGGTGGAACGCTACTACCGCGACGCGCGGATCACGCAGATCTACGAGGCTCCAGCGAGATTCAGCGCATGCTCATCGCGCGCGAACTGGCGAATTATTCCCTGTAGCCGGGAACCGGCGGCCGGCCTCGCGCAGAGACGACAGCCGCAGTGACTGCTTGAAGCTTGAAAAGCATCGCCCCGGGGGCGGGCCTCCCACAAAAGCAGCCGGTGCACACCGAACCCAGTGGGAGGCGCGCCCTCGCGGCGATGCAGGCCGAAGGCCTGCCAAAAAGCCTGAAGCCTGAAGCCTGAAGCCTGAAGCCTGAAGCCTGAAGCCTGAAGCCTGAAGCCTGAAGCCTGAAGAGCATGCACCAGAATTAAGAAAGGGGGAGCCTTGCGGCTCCCCCTCCAAGAGATATTGCTTTGTTCTTTTTCTGCTGACGGGCTTGTTGTTCTGATTGGCGGCCCGGTCGGACGAGCGTCCGAAAAGCGGTCCCATTCGGGACTCAAAGAACAAACGGATTATTTTGGTCGCTGATGTTGCCACTGCCCTTGCGGGCTCAACCGGTTCTGGCGCTGCCTCGAGGCAGTTTTGTCGTTCTCGGCCCGGTCGACAGGAGACCTGTCGGGCAATTCCTCTCCAAAAGAATCAGTTTGCTACGCCTCCACATGCTTGTTTTTATTGTGTCGGAGCCGCTACGTGTTGTTCTTGTTATGGGGTTCAGCTTTCTTGTTTTTGTTGTACGCATGACAAAGCAGGCAGCGTGCCAACTTTTAAAATCTTATAAATATCAGTAAGTTACGATTTTTCGTCACCACCCCTCCGGCAAAAACAGGTGGCATTGCGTTACCACGCGCCCCAGCTGCCGTTACAGCGCGACCACGCGGTAACACCCGCCCGTGCTTGCCGTTACCAGGCGATGGGCGCTCGGCTGCAATCGAAGAAGAATTCAGGCAGTGCGTTGCGGCGGAGCGCAGGAAGCGCGAAGCGGCTTGGCATGCCTCCCGCTGCCAAGCCGCCAGGTGCGTGCGTCAACTCTGCAAACCACTGATTGCATCGAGGCGATTCGATTCGCCTGGGCTGCAGGCAGATCAGGCGTCCGCTGTTTGGATAGCATTTTCCTTCCGTCGAGCGGTGAGGTCACAAGCCGCAATAGCGAGCAGGGGTACGACACCGACTTCAAGGGCCACATCCCACGACCCTATGAGTCCTATGAACAACATTCCAACGACAACAAACGCAGCGACACAATGCGCGAGGAAACGACACAACTCGAGCGCTACTATTTGTTCGGCATTATTATTCATGACGTTTGACTCCCCGTTTTTGTTGTAATAAGCAGCCACAGGTTTCATGTTAGCCAGCTCTCGCGAGCCCGCAATGCGGGCCGACGTGCGGCTCGTCTAGCTCGCCTGTTACAGCGCCATGGCAGGATGTGCCGTGAAAGATTTTAGTTGTTTACCGGGCGATGGCTAGTACAAGTATGCGGCCCTGCAACAGGGCCGGGCGGTCCCATTCACAACTTGCGCAACTGAATAATCTGACCGACCGCTTAATAAGTTTTCATGTGAACAACATGCTCGCCCGGCGACCGCTGACGGGGTATTGCGGCCACGGGCGGCGGTGCGCTGGAACGCTGCCGCGCCCTCTTCCCCCCTCAATCCCAGCCCAGGTCGGCTGTGATGCGCAGCGTCCGGCGCGCCTTGCCCGGGGTGCGCGAGAAGCGTGGCGCGGGGGCCACCTGCAGCAGGCCGTCCAGCTCCTGGTAGACACCGCGCTGGCGCAGGTGTGGATGCCCTGCCGCCTCCTGCAGGGTCACCACCGGGGCGAAACAGGCATCGCTGCCCTCCAGCAACGCGCACCATTCGGCCTGGGTGCGACTGGCGAATAGCTGCTCCAGCAGCCGGCCCTGCGCAGCCCAGTCGGCCGGATCGGCACAGCCATGCCAGAGGGCTTCCGGTGCATCGATGCGCTCGAGCAGTTCCCGCCAGAATTGCGGTTCGAGCGGCCCGATGGCGATCTCGCGGCCGTCGGCACAACGGTAGCAGCGGTAGTTGGGCGCAGCGCCACCCAGCAGGTTGCGCTCGCGCTGCAGGTCGATACGGTCGTCGGGCAGCAGGCCGGCGAAGAAGCTCATCAGCGACGACACGCCATCGACGATCGCCGCATCGATCACCTGGCCTGTGCCGGAGCGCTCGCGCTCCCACAGCGCGGCGAGAATGCCGACGGTCAGGTACAGCGAGCCGCCGCCGAAATCCCCGACCAGGTTCAGCGGCGGCACCGCCGGCCCGCTCTCGCCGCGTATCGCCGCCAGCGCACCGGTCAGCGCGATGTAGTTGATGTCGTGCCCGGCCGCCTTGGCCAGCGGCCCGCTCTGCCCCCAGCCGGTCATGCGGCCGTAGATCAGCCGCGGGTTGCGCGCCAGCAGTTCGTCCGGCCCCAGTCCCAGCCGCTCCATGACCCCGGGGCGAAAGCCCTCGATCAGCACATCGGCGCTCTGTGCCAGCTCCAGGCAGCGTTCGCGGCCGGCCGCGCCGCGGATATCCAGCGTCAGCACCTTGCGCCCGCGATCGACCACCGGGTTCGGCCAGCCGGTACCGCCCTCGCGCTCGATACGCAGCACCTCGGCGCCCATGTCCGCCAGCAGCATCGTGCAGTGCGGGCCAGGGCCGATGCCGGCGAACTCCAGCACGCGCAGGCCGCACAGCGGGCCGCTACGGGTATCGTCGTGTTCGTTCATTGGCCGCTTCCCCTCGATTCACACGCACGCAGGCGCGCCCCGCGCCGTAGCACGAGGCGCGTCCGTCCAGGTAACAGACGTTACTGGTTGACGACGCTGGGCTGGTTCTCGACCAGATGATTGCGGTAACGCTCGCGCAGCACCTTCTTGTCGATCTTGCCGGTGGCGGTCAGCGGAACCGCGTCGAAGATCACCGCGTCGGGCATCCACCACTTGACGATGTTCGGCTCCAGGTGGGCGAGTATCTTCTCCACGGTGACTTCGGCATCGCTGTGCGGCTCGATCACCAGCAGCGGGCGCTCCTCCCATTTCGGGTGGAACACGCCGACCACGGCCGCCACCTTCACCCCCGGGCAGGCGACGGCGACGTTCTCGATGTCGATGGAGCTGACCCACTCGCCGCCGGACTTGATCACGTCCTTGCTGCGGTCGGTAATGTGCATGAAGCCATCGGCATCCAGCGTGGCGATGTCGCCGGTATCGAACCAGCCGTCCGCATCCAGCGCACTGGCTTCGCTGCGGTAGTAGCGCTCCACGGTCCAGGGTCCGCGCACCTTGAGGCTGCCGGAGCTGACGCCATCGCAGGGCAACTCGCGGCCCTGCTCGTCGACCACCTTCAGCTCGATGCCGAACTGCAGGCGCCCCTGGCGCGTCCAGATGGTGTCGTTGGTGGCATGCTGGCCACGCTCGGCGAGCTTCGGCGTCGGCGTCGCCACCACACCCAGCGGGCTGGTCTCGGTCATGCCCCAGAGCTGGCAGACCGCGACGCCGTACGTGGTCTGGAAGGTCTCGGCCATCGCGCGCGGCACGGCGGAGCCGCCAATCACCAGCCGCTGCAGGGTGCCGGAATCCTCGCCGCTGCGCTCCAGGTGGGCCAGATACATGGTCCAGATGGTCGGCACGCCGCCGGAAAGCGTCACGCCCTCGGCCTGGATGAGTTCCTGCAGGCTCGGGCCGTCCATCTTGTCGCACGGTAGGACGAACTTGCAGCCGTTGATCGCCGCGGCGAACGGCAGGCCCCAGGCGGTGCGTGGTAGAGCGACGAGCACGGCATGATGCAGTCGAAGGCGGACAACCCGAAGGCGCTGGAAAGCCCGGCGGCCATGGCGTGCAGCACCACCGAACGGTGGCTGTAGAGCACGCCCTTCGGATCGCCGGTGGTGCCGGAGGTATAGCAGAGCACCGCGCCGGCGTTCTCGTCGAACTGCGGCCAGTCCAGCGGCTGCGCGGCGGCGATCAGGCTCTCATAGCCCTGCACGTCGGCGAGCGTGGCGGTCGGCTGGGCGGCCAGTTCGATGAAATGGCGGATATTGCCCAGCCGCGGCCGCAACCGGGCGACGCAGTCGGCGAAGCTGCTGTCGAACAGCAGCACCTGGCTGCCGGCGTGGTTGATGGTGTAGACGATCTGCTCGTCGGACAACCGCGGGTTGGCGGTGTGCAGCACGGCGCCGATGCCCGGTACGGCGAAGAACAGTTCGTAGTGGCGATGGGTGTTCCAGGCCAGCGACGACACGCAGTCGCCGGGGCCGATGCCGAGTTCTTGCAGCATCGAGGCCGCCTGCGCCGCGCGCGTGGCGAGGCCCCGGTAGTCGTAGCGCCACATCGGCTCGTCGACCAGCCGCGAGACGATTTCGCGGTCGCCGTGGGCGCGTACCGCATGCACGAGAATGCTGCTGATCAACAGGGGAGCGTTCTGCATCAGACCTGGTTGCATGGTTTCCTACCTCGTCTTGTTTTTATTTTCGAAGCGCCGGTCGAGGAAACGCGTTCTACCGGCAATGATTCACTACAACGGTGTTCCCCATCGCGACGGCACGCACACGATGGGTGTGGATCAGTTCGGCCCTCCGAGATTGCGTGCGATCACCAGCCGCTGGATGTCGCTGGTGCCTTCGTAGATCTGGCAGACCCGCACGTCGCGGTAGATGCGCTCCACCGGGAAGTCGGCCAGGTAACCGTAGCCACCGAGGGTCTGGATCGCCGCCGAGCAGACCTTCTCGGCCATCTCGGAGGCGAACAGCTTGGCCATCGAGGCCTCCACCAATGCCGGCTGCCCGGCTTCGCGCAGCGCCGCGGCGTGGTGCACCATCTGCCGCGCCACGGCGATCTGCGTCGCCATGTCGGCCAGGCGGAAGGCCACGGCCTGGTGTTCGATGATCGGCTTGCCGAAGGTCTCGCGCTCGTGCGCGTAGTCGCGCGCCGCCTCGAATGCCGCGCGGGCCATGCCGACGGCCTGCGCGGCGATGCCGATGCGCCCGCCTTCGAGGTTGGCCAGGGCGATCCGGTAGCCCTCGCCCTCCTCGCCCAGGCGGTTGGCCAGCGGCACGCGCAGGCCCTCGAAGGCGATCTGGCAGGTGTCGGAGGCATGCTGGCCGAGCTTGTCCTCGACCCGTACCACCTGGTAGCCGGGGCTGTCGGTAGGCACGATGAAGGCGCTGATGCCGCGCTTGCCGGCGTCCGGGTCGGTCACCGCGAAGACGATCACCGTGCCGGCATGCTTGCCGGAGGTGATGAACTGCTTGGCGCCATCGAGCACGTAATGATCGCCGTCGCGCCGGGCGCGGGTACGCAGGCTGCTGGCATCCGAGCCGGCCTGGGGCTCGGTCAGGGCGAAGGCGCCGATCTGCTCGCCACGCGCCAGCGGCGTGAGGAAATCGCGCTTCTGCTGGTCGTTGCCGAAGCGCAGGATCGGCACGCAGCCCACCGAGTTGTGCACGCTCATGATGGTCGAGCAGGCACCGTCGCCGGCGGCGATTTCCTCCAGCGCCATGGCGTAGGCCAGGTAGCCGGTGTCGCTGCCGCCCCACTGCTCCGGCACCAGCATGCCGAAGAAGCCGAGCGCGGCCATCTCGCCGATCGCCTCGGCCGGATAGCGGTGCTCGCGGCTCCACTGCTCGGCGAAGGGTTTCAGCCGTTCCCGGGCGAACTGCCGCGCCATCTCGGCGATCGCGCTTTGATCTTCATTGGGCAGCATGGCGCCTCCTCAGAGCAGTTCGACGGCCATGGCGGTGGCTTCCCCGCCGCCGATGCAGATCGCCGCCACGCCGCGGCGCTGCCCGCGGGCACGCAGGGCCGAGAGCAGGGTCACCAGGATGCGCGCACCGGAAGCGCCGATCGGATGGCCCAGCGCACAGGCGCCACCGTTGACGTTGACCCGCTCATGGTCCAGCCCCAGCTCGCGCATGGCGGCCATGGCGACCACGGCGAAGGCTTCGTTGATCTCGAACAGGTCCACGTCGCCGATGGCCCAGCCGGTGCGTTCCAGCAGCTTGCGGATCGCGCCGATGGGGGCGGTCGGGAACAGGTTCGGCGCATCGGCGAATGCCGCGTGCCCATGGATCACCGCCTGCGGCTGCAGGCCCCAGCGCTCGGCTTCGGAGCGGCGCATCAGCAGCAGCGCCGCGGCGCCATCGGAAATCGAGCTGGAATTGGCCGCCGTCACCGTGCCGCCCTCGCGGAATGCCGGCTTGAGGCCGGGGATCTTCTCCGGCAGCGCCTTGGGTGGCTGCTCGTCGTCGCGCACCAGGCGCTGCTGCTTGCCCTGGCGGGTTTCCAGCACGACGATTTCCTCGGCGAAGGCGCCGCTGGCGATCGCGGCCTGGGCGCGGCGAAGGGACTCGAGGGCATAGGCATCCTGCTCTTCGCGGCTGAAGCCATGGTCCTGGGCGCAGTCCTCGGCGAAGGTGCCCATCAGCCGGCCCTTGTCGAAGGCGTCCTCGAGGCCGTCGAGGAACATGTGGTCCAGCACGCGGCCGTGCCCCATGCGGTAGCCGGCCCGCGCCTTGTCCAGCAGATAGGGCGCGTTGGACATGCTCTCCATGCCGCCGGCGACGACGATCTCGGCGCTGCCGGCGCGCAGCAGGTCATGGGCCAGGATCACCGCCTGCATGCCGGAGCCGCACATCTTGTTCAGCGTGGTACAGGTGGTGGCCCGGGTCAGCCCGGCGCCCAGCGCCGCCTGGCGCGCCGGTGCCTGGCCGAGGCCGGCGGGCAGCACACAACCCATCAGCACCTCCTGGACGTTTTCCGGCGGCAGGCCGCTGCGCTCGACCGCCGCGCGGATGGCGGCAGCGCCCAGTTCGGGGGCGCTCAACCCCTTGAGGTCGCCCTGGAAACCGCCCATGGGCGTACGGGCGCTGCTGACGATTACGACGGGATCATCTTTCATCTTCGCTTCCTTCACTTGGCGGCCATGCGCAAGGCGCCGTCGAGGCGGATCACCTCGCCGTTGAGCATGCGGTTCTCGAAAATGTGCCGGACCAGCGCGGCATATTCAGCCGGGCGCCCCAGCCGCGGCGGGAACGGCACGCCGGCGGCGAGCGCATCGCGGATTTCCTGGGTCATACCGGCCATCATCGGGGTCTCGAACACGCCGGGCGCGATGGTCATCACGCGGATGCCGAAGCGCGCCAGTTCGCGCGCGGCGGGCAGCGTCATGCTGACCACCCCGCCCTTGGAGGCGGCATAGGCGGCCTGGCCGATCTGTCCGTCGAAGGCGGCGATCGAGGCGGTATTGACGATCACGCCGCGCTCGCCATCGGCATCCGGCGGGTTCTCGGCCATGGCTTCGGCCGCCAGGCGCAGCATGTTGAAGCTGCCGATCAGGTTGATGCCGACGATGCGGCTGAAGCTGTCCAGCGCATGGGGCCCATGGCGGCCGAGGACCTTTTCGCCCCCGGCGACGCCGGCGCAGTTGACCAGCCCGTGCAGGCCACCGAAGCGCTCGCGCGCGGCGGCGATGGCACGTCGCGCCGCCGCCTCG
>NZ_AZSV01000098.1:0-15137 GCF_000582595.1 Pseudomonas sp. BAY1663 | reverse complement strand
GGCGGCGGCCGCTGCCGCGCAGCTGTTCATCGGCGGCGAAATGGGCATCGGCAATACCACCTGCGCCAGCGCGCTGGCCGCGGTGCTGCTGCCGCGCTCGCCGCTGCTGCTGGTCGGACCGGGTACCGGGCTGGATGCCGACGGCCTGCAGCGCAAGCTGCAGGTGATCCAGGCCGCGCTGGCGCTGCATGGCGCGCATTGCCATGAGCGCTGGAAGCCTTGCGCCGTCTCGGCGGTTTCGAGGTGGCGGCGCTGGCGGGGGCCTATCTCGGCTGTGCCCAGGCCGGCGTCCCGGCGTTGGTGGACGGCTTCATCTGCAGCGTCGCCGCGCTCTGCGCGACACGCTTGAACCCCGACTGTCGCGCCTGGCTGATCTTCGCCCATCGCTCCGCCGAACCCGGCCACCTGGCGGTACTCGACGACATGGGCGCCGAACCGCTGCTCGACCTCGGCCTGCGCCTGGGCGAGGGCAGCGGCGCGGCGCTGGCGGTGCCGCTGCTGCAACAGGCCTGCGCGCTGCACGACGGGATGGCGACCTTCGCCGAGGCGGCGGTTTCGGACCGGCCGGCATGAGCGCGCGCATCGATCTGCTGCGCCACGGCGAAACCGAGCGCGGTGGCGGCTTTCGTGGCAGCCTCGACGATGCCTTGACTGACCGCGGCTGGCAGCAAATGCGCGAGGCGGTGGACGGCGCCGGCCCCTGGGACGCGCTGATCAGCTCGCCCTTGCAGCGTTGCGCCGCCTTCGCCCGGGAACTGGCCGGGCGCCGCGGGCTGCCGCTGTACCTGGAAGCCGACCTGCGCGAGCTGCATTTCGGCGACTGGGAAGGGCGCAGTGCCGCCGAGCTGATGCAGGCCAGCGCCGAGGCGCTGGGGCGTTTCTGGGCCGATCCTTACGGCTGCACCCCGCCTGGCGGCGAGCCGCTGGCGGACTTCGAGCGGCGGGTACTGACTGCCCTGCTGCGCCTGCAGCGCCGCTTCGCCGGCCAGCGCCTGCTGCTGATCGGCCATGCCGGGGTGATGCGCCTGCTGCTGGCACGGCAACGGGGCCTGCCGCGCGCACGCTTGCTGGAGGTGACGGTGGCGCATGGCGAGCTGCTGCCGCTGGCCCGCTTGCGGCCATGCCCGTATGGCGAGCACGGCGGCAACGCCTGAACGGGAACCGACATGCTGCCGCTATTGATCGCCCTGCAGTTTCTCACCAGCCTGCCGATCCGCCTGCCCGCGCTGCCCACGCCGTTGCAGCAGGGGCGCTCGCTGCTCTACTACCCGCTGGTCGGGGCTTTGCTGGGGGCGCTGCTCTGGCTCGGTGCCATCCTGCTGGCAGGCGTGCCGCCGCTGTTGCAGGCAGCCTTGCTGCTGACGCTCTGGGTGGCCCTGAGCGGCGCCCTGCACCTCGATGGCCTGGCCGACAGCGCCGATGCCTGGCTCGGCGGTTTCGGCGACCGCGAGCGCACCCTGGCGATCATGAAGGACCCGCGCAGCGGTCCGGTCGCCGTGGTGGTGCTGGTACTGGTGCTGTTGCTCAAGTTCGCCGCATTGCTGGCGCTGCTGCAGGCCCAGCAATACCTGGCCCTGCTGCTGGCGCCCATGCTGGGACGCGCGGCGCTGCCGGCGCTGTTCCTCACCACGGCCTACGTGCGGCCCAATGGCCTCGGCCAGGCAATGGCGGCGAATCTGCCGCGGCGCTGGGCGCGCGGCGTGCTGGCAGCGGCCGCCCTCGGTTGCCTGCCGTTCGGTGAATCCGGGCTGGTTGCCCTGCTGATGGCCGTGGCGACGTTCTTCCTCGCGCGCCGCGCCATGCTCCGCCGCCTCGGCGGCACCACCGGCGACACCGCCGGCGCGCTGCTCGAGCTGGTGGAGTGCGCGGTGCTGGTGGGGCTGGCGCTGCAGGTGGGGTGGTAGGTTGGGCTGGCTTTGAGTTCGGCGTGTCATGTTGGGCTTCGTCGCTATGCTCCTCGACCCAACCTACCAGGCTGGACCCTGTGGGAGGCCCGACCTCGGGGCGATACAGGCCGCAGGCCTGCCGGCCGCGCAAAGGCACGCCATCGGTCTTTTCACGCCCCGGCGATCATCTTCGCCGCGGCACGCTCAGCCTGCGCTCGCCCCGGTCTAGCTTTCCGCCGCGAGGGCGGCATCGAGCTGTGCCGCCAGGCTGCCGTCGGCTTCCAGGCCGAGGATGATGTCGCAACCGCCGACCAGCTCGCCGCGCAGGAACAGCTGCGGGTAGGTCGGCCACTGTGAGATCTTCGGCAGCTTCTCGCGGATATGCGGTGCCAGCAGCACGTTGACCGTGGCGAACGGCCGGCCGCTGTTCTTCAGTGCCGCCACCGCGGCGCGGGAGAAACCGCACTCCGGCGCTTCCGGCGTGCCCTTCATGTACAGCAGCACCGGATGCTCGGCGAGTTGCTGGCGGATGCGTGCTTCGGTATCGAGAACGTGCATGCGTTCACTCCATCGCCAGCGCGTAGCGGGCGCTGTAGGCGCCGGGGGTGGCATGGGCCCGTTGCGGGCGAGCCTTCCAGGCCTCGTAGCCGCCGTCCAGGCTGTAGCAGTTGATGAAGCCGAAGTCGCTGAACAGCTGTGCCATGTCGCGGCTGGCATGGCCGTGCTCGCAACAGATGATCAGGTGGACATGATTCGGCGTGCTCTTGAGCAGCGTGCGCAGGTTCAGCTCGCTGAGGCGGGTGGCGCGCGGGTCGTGACCCTGGCAGTAGGCGCGGGCATCGCGCATGTCCAGCAGCATGGTGTTTTCGGTCGCCAGCAGCCGCTGGGCCTGCTCGACGCTGATGCGTTGGTAGTCGCTCATTGCTCTTCTCCAAAACAATCGTGATAGGTCGGGCAGGTTTCACAAGAAGGGGAGCGGCAGACGTAGCCGCCGTCCTGTTCGCATAGTTGTTTGTAGAGGAATTTCTTCCAGCGCATGTCCTGGGTGTTGCGCCGGGCCAGCTGCGGGAAGTTGTGCATCAGCAGCGCGTACAGCTGTGCCCGTGAGGCCAGGCCGAGGTCGCGCCACAGGTGTTCGCCACCGAGGCAGGCGGCGGCGACGATGGCGGCCATCGCCGGCTCGCCGTGGTCGTCCTGGCCGCCCAGCAGCAGGTCGTGCAGCGCCTGCCATTCTTCCCGGCGCAGCGCCAGCAACTCTTCGCGCAGGGCGTCGCGTTCGCCGAGCAAGGCCTCGTCGGCGCTACGGGATGGTGGCCGCAGCCCATGGCGCGCCAGGAGCCCGGCGTATTGCACGGCGTCGAGCCCGAGGTACTGCGGCAGGCAGCTGCGGCCTTCGCGCTGGGCGCGGATGATCTGCGCCAGCCAGGCCGGGTTGTCGTCGGCCGCGACTTCCAGGCACAGCGCGGCCCGACTCATTGCGGCGCGCTCGCGGCGGGGCGGCAGCCGAGCGCCGAGCTGGTGCCCAGCGAACAGCCGCTGATGCTCGGTGCCAGCGCTGGCAGCCGGCCTTTGCACGGCAGCCAGGCATTGATGCCGACCAGGTCGAAGTCGACCATGTAGTGCATACCGCAGCGGATCAGCGGGCGGCGGATCAACAGCGGCTGGGCCACCATCAGCTCCAGTGCCTGTTCGGCGCTCAGTTCGCTGACATCCAGCTCGCCGTACTTGATCGCCGGGGCCGACGGGTTGAACCACTCGGCCACCGGCAGCCGGCCGAAGAACGGCCGCAGGCGTTCCGGCGTCCAGGCCTCGCGCAGCAGGTCGCGCACTTCCAGCTCGATGCCCGCCGAACGCAGCAGCTCCTTCTGCAGGCGGTTGGTGGCGCAACCGGGCTTCTCGTAGAAGATGATGCAGGACATGGCAACCTCCTCAACGGGCCTGGATGGTACGCATGGCCTCGGCCAGCCGCTCCGGCGGAATGCCGGTCAGCGAGCCGGCCGGGTTGGCCGGGCTGCCGTCGGCGAGCAGGATCGCGCCTTCGATGGGGCAGATGCTCGCGCACTGTTGCTCGGCGTAGTCGCCATCGCATTCGGTGCACTTGTGCGCGCTGATGCGGAAGTACGCAGTGCCGGGGCTGATTGCCTCGCTCGGACAGACATCCACGCAGGCCCAGCAGTTGACGCAGGATTCGACGATTTGCAGTGCCATGCTCCACCTCCTCATGCCATCAGGCATTGCTCCGCTGCGCCCACCGACGCATCGAGACGGCCGTTGGCGATCATTTCCTGGTACACCGCCAGCACCGCTTCCTCGATGGGCTCCATGGCGTGCTCGCCATTGGGCTGGATGCCGGCGGCTTCCAGCTCGCCCCAGGGTTCGAAACCGATCTTCGAGCAGAGCACCGCCTCGCAGCCCTTGAGCGCGCGGATGCTGCCCGACAGCGCACTTTCCTTGTCGCCGCAGCTGTCGTTGCCGACGCAGTACTGCTCGACCTTGCGGTGGCCGATGAAGCGCACCCCGGCCGGCGAGGCCTCGTAGACGAGGAATTCGCGGGCATGGCCGAAGTGCTGGTTGACCAGGCCGCCGCCGCTGGTGGCCACGGCCATCAGTACCGGGCGATGGCCCTTGTCCACTGTGCCGGTGAGCTGCGCAGCGCTGGGGGTGGCCAGGCGCGCCTTCTTCGCCGCGCGTTCGTCCAGCTCCTCCTTGATCGCCGCGTGGATGGCGGCGCGCTTGACCATCGCCGCCTCGTAGTCGACGTCCATGCTCTCGATCTTGTCGAGGGTGAACTCGTCGCCGCGGTCCTCGCCGAGCAGGCCCACCGCGTCGGCGCGGCACTGGCGGCAGTGGCGCATCATGTTCATGTCGCCGGCACAGGCGTCCTGCAGGTCCTGCAGTTCCTCCGGCTCCGGGCTGCGCTGGCCCATCACGCCATAGAAGGTGCCGTGCTCGGCCTCGGCGATCAGCGGCATGACGTTGTGCAGGAAGGCGCCCTTGGCCTTGACGATGCGGCTGACCTCTTTCAGGTGCTCATCGTTGACGCCGGGGATCAGCACCGAGTTGACCTTCACCAGGATGCCACGCTCGACCAGCATCTCCAGGCCCTTCTGCTGCCGTTCGATGAGGATCTTGGCCGCCTTGCGCCCACGGATGCGCTTGTTGTTCCAGTAGATCCAGGGGTAGATCTCGGCGCCGATGTCCGGGTCCACGCAGTTGATGGTGATGGTCACGTGGTCGATGTTGTGCTTGGCCAGCTCGTCGACGCAGTCGGGCAGGGCCAGGCCGTTGGTGGAGACGCACAGCTTGATGTCCGGCGCCTGCTCGGACAGCATGCGAAAGGTCTCGAAGGTGCGCTGCGGGTTGGCCAGCGGGTCGCCCGGGCCGGCGATGCCGAGCACGGTCATCTGCGGGATGGTCGCCGCCACCGCCTTGACCTTCTTCACCGCTTGCACCGGCTCCAGCAGCTCGGACACCACGCCCGGGCGCGATTCGTTGGCGCAGTCGTACTTGCGGTTGCAGTAGTGGCACTGGATGTTGCAGGCCGGCGCCACCGCCACATGCATGCGCGCGAAGTAGTGGTGCGCCTCCTCGGAGTAGCAGGGGTGGTTGTGCACTTTCTCGCGGATGTGCTCGGGCAGGTGCGCGAGCTGGTCATCCGAGCTGCCACAGGAACCCGCTGAACAACCGCCCCCGGCGGTTGGCCCGGCCTCGCTCTGGCCCAGTACGTTCAGTTCCATGTTCGGTCTCCGAATAGAGGTCTGTCCCCGGTACCTGCAGCAAGGCTTGTGCCTGTTTTCAAATCATTGTTTCAGAACGAATTTTTCAGAAAGCGGGCGGAATTCGTTGTTTCGCAACGAACAAAGTGGCGGGGCCGGGCGGGGCGGCTGTCGCAAAGGCGACAAGCTGCGCACGCCCGGTTCCCGGGCTGTCGCGACCCGGTGCTCCAGACGATTGCGCATGGCGGGCCGCGATCCGCACCAGCGCCCCGGCCCGCTGGTGCCGGGCTACTCCTCGAGGCGCCCGCTGGCGTCGCGATCGCGCACGTAATGGTGGGTGAGCGGAAACGCCGGCAGCCAGGACTCGCGGCGGACGGTCCAGAGCTCGTAGGTGGGCATCAGCTGGTCGGGGGCATCCAGGGCTCCCAGGCTCACTTCGATTTCGTCCGCGGTGCGCGCGAAGACGGACGAGCCGCAGCGGGGACAGAAGAACCGCCCGGCGTAGTCGCGTGTCTCGCCCGTGACCGTCACCGCCGTCTGGGGGAATATCGCCGAGGCGTGGAACAGGGCCCCGTGATGCTTGCGGCAGTCGAGGCAATGGCAAAGGCCGACCCGGTATGGGCGGCCCGACGCCACGATGCGGACGTCGCCGCACAGGCAACCACCAGTGAATCGCGCCATGTTGCATCTCCTCTGGGCCAGGCGGTACGGGCTTTCCCGGAGCGGGAGCCGCGTGCTTGCCGGACTCATGAAAATAGCAGCTCACGGCTCGAACGGGGCGGCCTCGGCCACGTGCCATGGCAGTACGTCGGCTACCCGGAAGGGCTGGGCGTCGGCGACTAGAATGCCCCTGTCGCCCACCATTTCGGAGAACCCAGATGATCAGCAAGAACACCATTTGCCTCTGGTACGACGGCGCGGCTCTGGAGGCTGCAAGGTTCTATGCCGAGACGTTTCCGGACAGCGCGGTAGGCGCTGTGCTGCACGCGCCCGGCGACTATCCGGCGGGCCATCAGGGCGACGTCCTGACGGTCGAGTTCACGGTGATGGGCATCCCCTGCCTGGGGCTGAACGGCGGGCCGGGGATCAAGCACAACGAGGCGTTCTCGTTCCAGGTGGCGACCGACGACCAGGCCGAAACGGACCGCTTGTGGAACGCCATCGTCGCAAACGGCGGCGAGGAGAACGTATGCGGCTGGTGCCGGGACAAGTGGGGGCTGTCGTGGCAGATCACGCCGCGTGTCCTGACGGAGGCGATCGCCCATCCCGATCGAGCCGCGGCCAAGCGTGCGTTCGACGCCATGATGACCATGAGAAAGATCGACGTCGCGGCGATCGAAGCGGCCCTGGCGGGCTGACCGGCGCGGCGCTGGCCGGTTCATCTCGCTCACGGCCGCCGGTCGATGATGGGCGCATGTTGCGCCATGAGTTCGGCGACCCAATCGATGAACACCCGCAGCTTGGCGCTGACGTGCCGGTTCGGCGGGAATGCCACGTACAGGGGCATCGGCTCGAGTTGCCAGTGTTCGAACAGGAGCACCAGTTCGCCGCGCGCCAAATGCTCCTTGGCCATGTAGTCCGGCAGCCAGAGGATGCCGAGGCCGGCCAGGCCGGCGGCGAGGTAGGCGTTGCCGTCGTCGACCGCGAGCACGTACTGGCCGAGCACCTCGACGCGTTCGCCGTTGCCGTGCATGGCGTAGGGAAAGACCTTGCCGGCGCGCGCCCAGAGGAAGCCGACGATGCGGTGGTGGGTGTTTTCCAGCTCGCGTGGGTGCCGGGGCGTGCCGGCGCGTTCCAGGTAGCCCGGCGCGGCGTAGACGCCGAGGCGCAGGTCGCCGACGCGGCGGGCCACCAGCGACTGGTCGGTGATGTCGCCGCCGCGCACCACGCAGTCGACGTTCTCGTCGATCAGGTCGACCCGACGATCGCTCACGCCCATGTCGAGCTGGATATCGGGGTAGCGTGCGTGGAAGGCCGGTAGCGCCGGCACCAGGATCATGCGCGCCAGCGGGCTGGGCACGTCCACCCGCAAGCGCCCCCGGGGCAAGGTCGAGGCGCCGGACAGGCTGGTCTCGGCATCGTCCATGTCGGCCAGCAGGCGCACCACGCGCTCGTAGTAGGCGGCACCGTCGGCGGTGACGTTGACCTTGCGCGTGGTGCGATTGAGCAGGCGGACACGCAGCCGCGCCTCCAGTTGCTGCACCAGCTGCGTGACGCTGGTCTTGCTCATGTGCAGGGTCTCGGCCGCCTTGGTGAAACTGCCGGTTTCCACCACGCGGGCGAAGGCCTGCATCGCATCGAAACGGTCCATCGCTGCTCCTGTTGCCCGTCGATTGTTTGGAATCTGCAAACAGTGTTGGCTGGGCTTGCGAGTTTATCCAGGCGCAGGGCAGGCCTACAGTCCCCTCCATGGTCAATCACGGCCGGTACGGCCCATCGATGGAGGAACTCTCATGGCCAAGCGTGACGTCGTTTTCCCAGCCGGGCGCCAGGCGCTCTACGAGCTCAATCGTTATTCGCCGGCGATCCGTTCCAACGGTTTCCTGTTCGTTTCCGGGCAGGTCGGCAGCCGCGAGGACGGCTCGCCCGAGCCGCAACTGGAGGCGCAGGTCCGGCGCGCCTTCGACAACCTGAACGCGATCCTGAAAGAAGCGGGCTGCACGTTCGACGATGTGGTCGACGTGACCCTCTTCATGGTCGACCCCGAGGCGATCTTCGAGCGGGCCTGGAAGGTGGTGTTGTCCGAGTATTGGGGCGAGGCGCCACACCCGACGGTGACCGCCGTGGGCGTGACCTGGCTCTATGGTTTCCAGTTCGAGGTCAAGGTGATCGCGAGGTTGCCGGAGGCAGGGTAAGCGTGGTGACCCCGGCGGTACCTCATCTGAAGAACTGGCTCGGCGTCGTACCGAACTGTTTCTTGAACATGGTGGCGAACGCACTCGGGCTGTCGTAGCCCAGGGCGCCCGCGACGTCGATGATCCGCTCCCCCACGGCGATGCGTTCCAGTGCCAGGAGCAGCCGGGCCTGCTGGCGCCAGCGGCCGAAGGTCATGCCGGTTTCCTTGCGGAACAGCCGCTGGATGGTCTTTTCATCGAGGTTCAGCCGCTCGCTCCAGTCCGCCAGCGTCGAGCCGTCGCCCGGATCGTTCTGCAAGGTCGAGCAGATCGTGCCGATCCGTCGATCGGCCGGCTGCGGCAGTTGCAGGGGCAAGGCCGGCAGGAGGCTGAGCTCGTCGAGGATCAGGCGCATGATCCTGGCCTCGCGCGAGTCGGGGGCGTAGGGCGCCCTGATGCCGATGGAGCTCTTGATCAGCTCGCTCAGCAGCGCGGAAATGCTCACGGCCCGGGTCTCGTGCGGCAGGTGCGGAACCGCGTCGGTGCGCACGAAGACGCTGCGCATCTTCAGCGAACCCACGCAGCGAATCGAGTGGACCTGCCCGCAGGGCATCCAGATGCCCCGGCTGGGCGGCACGGTCCACTGGCTCGATGCGGTGTGCACCACCATCACGCCTTCGATGGCGTAGATCAGCTGATGCTTGGCGTGGCAGTGCGGTTCGATGAACCAGCCTTCCGGGTAGTCGGTCGCGCTGCTCACGACGGCCCAGGGTGCTTCGTCCACTTCCGCCAGCAGTTTTTCCAATGGTCTGGGCATGATTTCCTTTTTCGCGAGGGTGTCTGCCTAAATCGAGCGAGACAGGCAATTTACCGGGTGCCTAGGATAGCGCCAGCGCTCAGACGGCACCTGCGAAGGCGGTCGAGCCATTGGTTGTTCCCATGTCCGGTCGTTTCAGCGACGCGTGCAGCCCCGAGCGCTGCCGTTCGCTGGTCGGCCCGGCGCCCCTCTTGCCTGTGCGGATGACATGCGATGTCCAGCAGTACCACCCCCTCGGTGACCGCCTCGGTCGCCAGCCAAGCCAGCCCCCTGGTGATGCGCGTGATCGGCGCCTGCGCCCTGGCGCACCTGATCAATGACCTGATCCAGGCGGTGCTGCCGTCGATCTATCCCGTGCTCAAGGCCAACTACGGCCTGAGCTTCACCCAGGTGGGCCTGATCACCTTGACGTTCCAGCTCACCGCCTCGCTGCTGCAGCCCTGGGTCGGTTACCACACCGACCGCCATCCCAAGCCCTGGTTGCTGCCCGCCGGCATGCTCTGCACCCTGATCGGCATCCTGCTGCTGGCCTTCGTCGGCTCCTTCGCCGCCATCCTCATGGCCTCGGCCCTGGTGGGGATCGGCTCCTCGACCTTCCACCCGGAGACCTCGCGCGTGGCACGCCTGGCCTCGGGTGGCCGCTATGGCCTGGCGCAGTCGACCTTTCAGGTCGGCGGCAACGCTGGCAGCGCCTTCGGCCCGCTGCTGGCGGCAGCATCGTCATTCCCTACGGGCAGGGCAGCGTCGCCTGGTTCGGCCTGTTCGCGGTGTTCGCGATCGGGGTGCTCTACGGGCTGAGCCGCTGGTATCGCAACCACCTGAACCTGTTCCGGCTCAAGCAGGGCGGCCAGGCCACCCATGGCCTTTCCAGGGGGCGGGTGCGCTTCGCCCTGGTGATACTGGCGCTGCTGGTGTTCTCCAAGTATTTCTACATGGCCAGCTTCACCAGCTACTTCACCTTCTACCTGATCGAGAAGTTCGGCCTGTCGGTGGCCAACTCCCAGCTCTACCTGTTCCTGTTCCTCGGCGCCGTCGCGGCGGGCACCTTCTTCGGCGGCCCCATCGGCGACAGGATCGGCCGCAAGAAGGTGATCTGGTTTTCCATCCTCGGCGTCGCGCCCTTCACGCTGACGCTGCCCTACGTCGATCTGTTCTGGACCGGCATCCTGAGCATGGTCATCGGCTTCGTGCTCGCCTCGGCGTTCTCCGCCATCGTGGTCTTCGCCCAGGAACTGGTGCCAGGCAACGTCGGCATGATCGCCGGGGTCTTCTTCGGCCTGATGTTCGGCTTCGGCGGTATCGGCGCCGCGCTGCTCGGCCACCTGGCGGATCTCCACGGCATCGAGTACGTGTACCGGCTGTGCGCCTACCTGCCGCTGCTCGGCATCCTGACGATCCTGCTGCCTTCCACCGGGCGCGCCTGAGGCGTTGTGTCGGCAATCCCGCTCGCTTCGGCAGGCTGAGCGCCGAAGCCTTCAGATCTTGCGCATGTGAATGTTCAGCGTCTGCACCCGGTAGGCGATCTGCCGCGGCGTCATGCCGAGCAGGCGGGCGGCCTTGGCCTGGACCCAGCCGGCCTGTTCCAGGGCGGCGATGACCCGTTCGCGGTCGTCGAGGCTGTCGTCGGCGAGGTCGACTTCGGGGACCGGCGCCAGCGGCGTGGCGTCGTGGTCGAGGCCGGTGAGCGAGACCACGTCGCGGCTGATGGTGCCGTCCTCGCTCATGATCGCCGAGCGCTCCAGGCAGTTTTCCAGTTCGCGCACGTTGCCCGGCCAGCGGTGGCTCATCAGCAGGCGCAGGGCGCTGTCGGTCAGCTTGAGCGGGCGGCCCTGCTGGCGGGCGATCTTGTCGAGGAGGAATTCGGCCAGTTCCGGGATGTCGGCGCTGCGCTCGCGCAGCGGCGGGACGCGGATGGCCATGACGTTGAGGCGGTAGTAGAGGTCCTCGCGGAACTTGCCTTGCTCCACCTCGTGCTCCAGGTCGCGGTTGGTGGCGGCGACGATACGTACGTTGACCCGCACCGTCTGGGTGCCGCCGACGCGCTCCAGCTCGCCTTCCTGCAGCACGCGCAGCAGCTTGGCCTGGAACATCGGTGAGATCTCGCCGATCTCGTCGAGGAACAGGGTGCCGCCATCGGCCTGTTCGAAGCGGCCCTTGCGCTGCTTCACGGCGCCTGTGAAAGCGCCTTTCTCGTGGCCGAACAGTTCCGATTCGAGCAGGGTTTCCGGTAGCGCGGCGCAGTTCAGACGTACCAGCGGCTGGTGCGCGCGCGGCGAGTTGTAGTGGATGGCGCTGGCGATCAGTTCCTTGCCGGTGCCGGATTCGCCGAGGATGAGCACGGTGCTGTTCCACTTGGCGACGCGCCGCACCTGGTCGAACACCCGCCGCATGGAGGCGGTGTGGCCCACCACCATGTTCTCGAAGCCATACTTGGCGCGGACTTCGCGGCGCAGTTCGTCGCGCTCGTCGGCCACTTCCTGGCCGTCCGCGATGTTCACCACCAGGCGCACGGTCTGCGCCAGCAGCCGCGCGACGATTTCCATCAGGCGGGTGCGTTCGGGCATCAGCTCGTCGGCGCGGCGGTCGGGCTGGGCCGCCAGCACGCCGATGGTGGTGCCGTCGACGGCCTTGATCGGCACGGCGATGAAGGGCAGGTCCATGTCGTACAGCGCCAGCCGGTCGAGAAAGCGCGGTTCGGCGTCGATGCGGCCGAGCACCACGCTGTTGCCATGCTTGAGGATGTTGCCGAACACCCCTTCGCCGATGCGGTAGCGGGTGCTTTCGCAGGCGCGCACCACCGCCTCGGAGTCGGTGTGCACGGCGCCGACCTGCAAGGTGCCGTTCTTCGGATCGCAGATGGAAACCAACCCGTGCAGCAGGCCGAGGTCTTCGTGCAGCACGGCGAGGATCTCGGCCAGCAGCTCCTCGATGGGCCGGCCGCGGTTGAGGATGCGGGCGATCTGCGCCAGGGCCTGGAGCTGGCAATCCAGCAGTTCGCTGCGGGTCGGGGCGACGGGGCGTTCGGCAAATGTGGCGTTCATGCGGCTCCCCCTGTCAGCTGGCCGAGAAGGGTAGTTCGACGACGATCCGGCAGCCCTGCTCGTAGCCGGTGTCGATATGCACCGTGCCGGCGTGCTCGGTGACGGTTTCCTGCACCATGGCCAGGCCCATGCCGCGGCCGGCCTTGTGCGGTGGCTTGGTGCTGAAGAAGGGTTCGAAAACCTTCAGCGCCAGCTCCGGCGCGATGCCCGGGCCGCTGTCGGCGATCTCCAGGCGCACCACGCGCTGGCCCTGGATGCGGGTGACGATCGACAGCGTGCGCGGGTTGTCCTGGTTCTGGCTCATGGCCTCGATGGCGTTTTCCAGCAATTGCTTGATCATGCTGCGCAGCCGGCCTTCGGCGCCCATCACCCAGGGCAGGCGCAGCGCCGGCTGCCAGTCGACGACGATGCCCTGGGCGAGCAACTGGTCGGTCATCAGGCTGACCACTTCGCGGATCAGCTGGTTGACGTTGACCGGCACGCAGCTGCCGACCTGGCGCAGCGGGATCGAGCCGCTGAGGCTTTCCAGCGCATCCATGCCGGCCTGGCTGGCTTCGCGCATGGCGCTGAGTACCGGATCGCCTTCGGCGCTGTCGCCCAGGCGCCGTTCGAGCATGCGCAGCGCCGCGCTGATCAGGTTGACCGGCCCCTGCAGGCGGTGGATGGCGCCGTTGAAGGTCTCGCGCATGCCGTCGAGCAGTTCTTCCTCGGCCATCAGCACCTTCAGGGCGTTGAGCTGGGAAGCCTGCTGCTGCTGGCGCAGCGCGGTGATGTCGTTGACCGTGAGCAGCAGGTAGTTTTCCTCGCCCGGGTCGAAGAAGTCGTCGGCGTGCTCGCCCTCGATGCGGATGGCGCGGCCGTGGCAGGAAAACCAGCGCGGCGTGCGGCCGCCGAGGTCGAAGGTGACTTCCTTGCCGGTGAAGGCCTGGCCTTGCAGCTTCAGCGCTTCGATGGCGCCGCCGAGGTTCTCCTCGAGCAGGTTCACCAGCTGGCTGGGCGTGGATTGCTCGCCGAGTTCGGCGGCCAGGCGGTTGAAGCTGGGATTGGCCAGGCGGATCTGCCGGGCGTGATCGAGCACCACGATGGCGGCCGGTGCGCTGTCGACCACGGCCTCGATGATCAGGCGCTGGTTGCTGACGCGCTGCTCGAGCTTGTGCTGGTCGCTGCTGTCGCGGTGCATGCCCAGGTAGTAGACGGTCTGCTCGTGCTCGTCGAGCACCGGTGCCACGGTCAGCTCGGCGAGGTAGCGGCTGTCGTCCTTGCGCCGGTTGACCAGCATCCCGGACCAGGCCTTCTTCTGTGCCAGGCGGCTCCAGAGCGCCTGGTAGACCAGCCGCGGCGTGGTGCCGTTGGACAGTACCGATTCGTTCTTGCCGATCACCTCGCGGCTGTCGTAGCCGGTGATGCTGCTGAAGGCGCGGTTGGCATAGAGGATGTTGGCCTTCAGGTCGGTGATGGAGATGGCGATTGGCGCGTGCTCCACAGCCTGCTGGAACACCTCGGGCGCCAATCCGTCGGACGCGGTGGATTGCCCCGCATCCAGGTCGGAGGTGGCCTGGGTCATGTGCAGTTCCTCATCGATGCGGCGAAGCCGGTGTCTGTGCGCCGGTATCCGCGGCAAAGCCATACGGTAAATGGGGTTTTGCAAAGGGCGTGCCGCTGAGCGCCGCCGGCGTCGACGGGGCTGGGAGGCCCTGAACGCGTGATGGCGGCGGATTTTCACCCGCCGATTGCCGCCCGAGCTGTTGCAAATCCCACAGGGAGGCGCGTGCGTCCCCGGCGGGCTGTCGCAAACCCCACAAAGCCCGTCAGACGGCGCCTTTGCCGGTGGGGCGCTATCGCATCATTCATTGATCTGCATCAACGAATTCCGGGCTCTTTGGGCGCCGTCGGCGCTCTGGCTGGGCGTGGCATGCTTGATGCAAAACCCCTCGCAACGAGGCCTTTGCCCGACAACGGTGCAAGCGCTGCCAATAGGCTGGGAGGGGTTATGGAATATGCGCTGTTTCTGATCGGCACCGTGC
The DNA here is from genome assembly GCF_000582595.1 of Pseudomonas sp. BAY1663. NCBI lineage: Bacteria > Pseudomonadati > Pseudomonadota > Gammaproteobacteria > Pseudomonadales > Pseudomonadaceae > Pseudomonas > Pseudomonas sp. BAY1663. The sequence goes on along the minus strand of NZ_AZSV01000098.1, from coordinate 819 downwards.
TGGTCAACAACGTAGTGCTGGTCTACTTCCTCGGCCTGTGCCCGTTCATGGGTGTCTCCGGCAAGCTCGACCCCTCGCTGGGCATGGGCCTGGCGACGACCCTGGTGATGACCCTGGGCGGCATCAGCAGCTGGCTGCTCGAACACTACGTGCTGCAGCCGCTGGGCATCGGCTTTTTGCGCATCCTCTCCTACATCCTGGTGATCGCCGGCCTGGTGCAGCTGATCGAGATGATCATCCGCAAGGTCAGCCCGCCGCTGTATCGCTCGCTGGGCATCTACCTGCCGCTGATCACCACCAACTGCGCCGTGCTGGGCGTGCCGCTGATCAGCGTGCGCGAAGGCCACGGGCTGGCCGAGGCGGGGCTGTTCGGCCTGGGTTCGGCGCTGGGCTTCACCCTGGTCATGGTGATCTTCGCCGGTTTGCGCGAACGCCTGGCGCTGGCCAGCGTGCCGGCGGCCTTCGCCGGCGCGCCGATCGCTTTCGTCACCGCCGGGTTGCTGGCGATGGCTTTCATGGGCTTCGCCGGCCTGATCTGAAACGCACGCCGCCGGCGAGGCTGGCGAAGGAGGAGCAATGCTGGGCGCAATTCTGGTTCTTGCACTGATGGGCCTGCTGCTGGGCGGCGGCCTCGGCCTGGCGGCGCGCTACCTGGCGGTTTCGCAGGAGAACCCGCTGATCAAGGAAATCGAGGCGCTGCTGCCCGGCAGCCAGTGCGGGCAATGCGGCTACCCGGGTTGCAGTGCGGCGGCCGACGCCCTGGTCGAGGGCAGCGCCGCGGTCACCTGCTGCCCGCCCGGCGGTGCCGCGCTGGCCGAG
>NZ_AZSV01000097.1:0-15294 GCF_000582595.1 Pseudomonas sp. BAY1663 | reverse complement strand
CGACGCGCCGCGGCGCGACCGGGCGGGCCGGCCTGACGGGCGAACGCGAGGATGGGGAACGCGGTGGGCGGGGCATGACGGCTCGTCTCGAAGCGGGCCGGACATGCTAGAAGCCCCGCCCGGCAGCGGCAAGTAGCGACCCGTCCGGCAGGCGGCACCGAAAGCGGGCAAAGCGAGCCTTGGCAGTGCACCACGCGCCCTACGATGCACCAGCATGGCTCACCACGAAAGCTTCCGGATCAACCCAAGATTGGCGCAAAGCTGCGTCGCAGAAGGCTTTGCGCCATTTGGCACGGATGCTGCCCTTGCTCCTGGCGTTCCGAAGTATTCAGCCACAGTTGCGCACGGACAGCCAAGGAGCTCCCCAATGAAACGCCGTCCCCTGATCAAGACCACCCTCGCCGCCAGTGCCCTGATGCTCAGCGGCCTGTTCCCCTTCACCCTGCAGGCCGCCGAAACCATCAAGGTCGGCATCCTGCATTCGCTATCCGGCACCATGGCCATCTCCGAGACCTCGCTCAAGGACATGGCGCTGATGACCATCGACGAGATCAATGCCAAGGGTGGCGTGCTCGGCAAGCAGCTCGAGCCGGTGGTGGTCGATCCGGCTTCCAACTGGCCGCTGTTCGCCGAGAAAGGCCGCCAGCTGCTGACCCAGGACAAGGTCGCGGTGACCTTTGGCTGCTGGACCAGCGTGTCGCGCAAGTCCGTGTTGCCGGTCTACGAGGAACTCGACGGCCTGCTGTTCTATCCCGTGCAGTACGAAGGCGAGGAACTGTCGCCGAACGTCTTCTACACCGGCGCCGCACCGAACCAGCAGGCCATCCCGGCCGTCGAGTACCTGATGAGCGAAGACGGCGGCAGCGCCGAGCGCTTCTTCCTGCTCGGCACCGACTATGTCTACCCGCGCACCACCAACAAGATCCTGCGCGCCTTCCTGATCAGCAAGGGCGTGCCGGAATCGAGCATCGAAGAGGTCTACACCCCCTTCGGTCACAGCGATTACCAGACCATCGTCGCCAACATCAAGAAGTTCGCCGCCGGCGGCAAGACCGCCGTGGTCTCGACCATCAACGGCGACTCCAACGTGCCGTTCTACAAGGAACTGGCCAACCAGGGCCTGGAAGCCACCGACGTGCCGGTAGTCGCCTTCTCGGTCGGCGAAGAGGAGCTGCGCGGCATCGACACCAAGCCGCTGGTCGGCCACCTGGCCGCCTGGAACTACTTCCAGTCGGTGGAGAACCCGGTCAACGAGCAGTTCGTCGCCAAGTGGAAGGCCTATGCCAAGGCCAAGGGCCTGCCGGGCGCCGACAAGGCGGTGACCAACGACCCGATGGAAGCCACCTACGTCGGCATCCACATGTGGGCGCAGGCGGTCGAGCAGGCCGGCAGCACCGAGGTCGGCAAGGTGCGCGACGCGCTGGCCGGACAGACCTTCGCAGCGCCGAGCGGCTACACCCTGACCATGGACAAGACCAACCACCACCTGCACAAGCCGGTGATGATCGGCGAGGTGCAGGAAGACGGCCAGTTCTCGGTGGTCTGGGAGACCGAGAGCCCGGTCCGCGCCCAGCCGTGGAGCCCGTACATCCCGGGCAACGACAAGAAGCCGGATTACGCGGTGAAGTCGAACTGACAGCGATCGTCGCGGTGGATGGGTGACGCGCCGACTCCGCGTCACCCATCCACCTGTCGGCCGCCACAAGCTCCATCAAGAGAGCACCCGGCCTCCCCTGGGGAATACACAGATGAACACTGCCCTGCACCGAATCCTTCTGCTGCTCCTGCTCGTCCTGCCCTGGGCGGCGCAGGCCGGAGACGCAGCCGACTATGCCAAGGCCAGCCCGGCCAAACAGGCCAAGCTGCTGGAAAGCTGGGCCGCCGCGCCCGCACCGGAACGCCTGCTGCTGATCGAAGCGCTGCGCGCCAATCGCGTGGCCATCGATCAGAACAAGACGCCCTTCATCGAGGAAAACGGCGCCTACCGCGCCCTCGAAGGCGATGCCGAGCCGGTCGGCACGCCGAAGAAGCTGCGCCTGAATAACCGCCTGCGCGGCCTGCTCAACACCGCCCTGGCCAGCCACCAGCTGTTCGCCGAAGACCCCGCGCAGCGCCTCGCCGCGGCCAAGCGCCTGCAGCGCAGCGGCCAACCGGAACAGCTCGAGCTGCTTCAGCAGCGCCTGGACGCCGAGGACGATGCCGCCGTCAGCGAAGCGCTGACCCTGGCGCTGGCCAACCTGCAGCTGACCGCAAGCGACCCCGCAGTACGCCTCGCCGCGGTGCGCCTGCTCGGCGAAACCGGCGCGCCCATGGCCCGGGTGCGCCTGGAGAACCTGCTGGTCGATGAAGCGGAAACCGACGCCGCCGTACGCAAGGCAGTGGAAACCAGCCTGGCCCAGGTCAAACGCAAGCTCCTGATCGGCGAACTGCTCGGCCAGGCCTTTAGCGGCTTGAGCCTGGGGAGCATCCTGCTGCTCGCCGCCCTCGGCCTGGCGATCACCTTCGGCCTGCTCGGGGTGATCAACATGGCCCACGGCGAGATGCTGATGCTCGGGGCCTACACCACCTACATGGTGCAGGTGCTGATGGCGCGGCTCGCGCCTGACGCCCTCGCCTTCTACCCGCTGGTGGCGCTGCCGGTGGCCTTCTTCGTCACCGCCGTGATCGGCATGGCGCTGGAGCGCACGGTGATTCGCCACCTCTACGGCCGCCCGCTGGAAACCCTGCTGGCGACCTGGGGCATCAGCCTGATCCTGATCCAGCTGGTGCGGGTGCTGTTCGGCGCGCAGAACGTCGAGGTCGCCAACCCGGCCTGGCTGTCCGGCGGCCTGCAGGTGCTGCCGAACCTGGTGCTGCCGTACAACCGCATGGTGATCATCGGCTTCGCGCTGTTCGTGGTGCTCCTGACCTGGCTCTTGCTGAACAAGACGCGCCTGGGCCTGAACGTGCGCGCGGTAACGCAGAACCGCAACATGGCCGCCTGCTGCGGCGTGCCCACCGGGCGCATCGACATGATGGCCTTCGGGCTGGGTTCCGGCATCGCCGGGCTCGGCGGCGTGGCCCTGAGCCAGATCGGCAACGTCGGCCCGGACCTCGGCCAGAGCTACATCATCGACTCCTTCCTGGTGGTGGTGCTCGGCGGTGTCGGCCAGCTGGCCGGCAGCATCTTCGCCGCCTTCGGCCTCGGCATCGCCAACAAGATCCTCGAACCGCAGATCGGCGCCGTGCTGGGCAAGATTCTCATCCTCGCGCTGATCATCCTCTTCATCCAGAAGCGTCCGCAGGGGCTCTTCGCTCTCAAGGGGAGGGTCATCGATTGAACCAGCCACTTACCCTCACCGCCGCGCAGAAAGCCGGGCCGAAAGCCACGGTCATCGCCCTCGGCCTGGCGCTCGCCGTCCTCGTCGCCATGCCGCTGCTGCACCTGCTGCCGGCCGAGCATGCGCTGCACGTCTCGGCCTACACCCTGACCCTGGTGGGCAAGATCCTCTGCTACGCCATCGTCGCCCTGGCGCTGGATCTGGTCTGGGGTTACGCGGGGCTCTTGTCCCTCGGCCACGGCCTGTTCTTCGCCCTCGGCGGTTACGCCATGGGCATGTACCTGATGCGCCAGAGCGCCGGTGACGGCCTGCCGGCATTCATGAGCTTCCTCGCCTGGAACGAGCTGCCCTGGTACTGGCACGGCACCTCGAGCTTTCTCTGGGCCATGTGCCTGGTGGTGCTGGTGCCCGGCGTGCTGGCCTTCGTCTTCGGCTTCTTCGCCTTCCGCTCGCGGATCAAGGGCGTGTACTTCTCGATCATGACCCAGGCGCTGACCTTCGCCGGCATGCTCCTGTTCTTCCGCAACGAGACCGGCTTCGGCGGCAACAACGGCTTCACCGATTTCAAGACCATCCTCGGTTTCCCGATCGCCGCGCCGGGCACCCGCGCCATGCTGTTCCTCGCAACCGTCGCGCTGCTGGCCGGCAGCCTGTTGCTGGGCTGGAAGCTGGCGCGCAGCAAGTTCGGCCGGGTGCTCACCGCACTGCGCGACGCCGAGAACCGGCTGATGTTCTGCGGCTACGATCCGCGCGGCTACAAGCTGTTTATCTGGGTATTGAGCGCCGTGTTGTGCGGCCTGGCCGGCGCGCTCTACGTGCCGCAGGTCGGCATCATCAACCCAGCGAGATGGCCCCGACCCAGTCCATCGAGGCCGCGGTGTGGGTCGCCCTCGGCGGGCGCGGCACGCTGATCGGCCCGCTGCTGGGCGCCGGCCTCGTCAACGGCATGAAGAGCTGGTTCACCGTGGCCTTCCCCGAGTACTGGCTGTTCGCCCTCGGTGCGCTGTTCATCCTCGTCACCCTGTACCTGCCCAAGGGCGTGATCGGCCTGCTGCGCCGGAGGGGAGAATCATGAAAGTCGTACCCACTCCCGAACTCATCGATCCCGTCGACACCGGCGGCAACGGCCGCGACGCCATCGGTCTCGGCCGCACGGCAGGCGAAGGCCTGGATGCACGCCATGGCACCATCCTCAGCCTGGAGGACATCAACGTCAGCTTCGACGGCTTCCGCGCGCTGACCGACCTCAGCCTGTACATCGGCGTCGGCGAACTGCGCTGCATCATCGGTCCCAACGGCGCCGGCAAGACCACCATGATGGACGTGATCACCGGCAAGACCCGTCCCGACAGCGGCAGCGCGTTCTTCGGCGACACGCTCGACCTGACGCGCCTGAGCGAAGTGGAGATCGCCCAGGCCGGCATCGGCCGCAAGTTCCAGAAGCCCACGGTGTTCGAGGCGCTTTCCGTGTTCGAGAACCTGGAGCTGGCGCAGAAGGCCGACAAGTCGGTGTGGGCCAGCCTGAAGGCCAAGCTCAACGGCGAGCAGAAGGACCGCATCGACGAGGTGCTCGCCACCATTCGCCTCGAAAATTCCCGCAACCGTCCGGCCGGGTTGCTGTCGCACGGCCAGAAGCAGTTCCTCGAGATCGGCATGCTGCTGATGCAGGACCCGCAGCTGCTGTTGCTCGACGAACCGGTGGCCGGCATGACCGACGCCGAGACCGAATTCACCGCCGAACTGTTCAAGCGCCTGGCGCGCAAGCACTCGCTGATGGTCGTCGAGCACGACATGGGCTTCGTCGGCACCATCGCCGACCACGTCACCGTGCTGCACCAGGGCCAGGTCCTGGCCGAGGGCTCGCTGGAAACCGTGCAGAACGACGAGCGGGTGATCGAGGTGTATCTGGGCGTTGAGCAAAAGGGTGGATGGCTTCGGCCATCCACCCTACGCCCGTCGAATCGTAGGGTGGATAACGCCGCAGGCCTATCCACCGAAAACGGCGCAGCCTTTTCCACGCGTCACGAAAGAAACAAGGACATCGACATGCTGCAAGTCCAGCAACTGCACCAATACTACGGCGGCAGCCATATCCTGCGCGGCCTGACCTTCGAGGCGAAGGTCGGCGAGGTCACCTGCCTGCTCGGGCGCAACGGCGTCGGCAAGACCACCCTGCTCAAGTGCCTGATGGGCCTGATCCCGGCCAAGGAAGGTGCGGTCAGCTGGGAAGGCAAGGCGATCACCGGCTACAAGCCGCACCAGCGGGTGCAGGCCGGCATCGCCTACGTGCCGCAGGGGCGGGAGATCTTCGGCCGGCTGACCGTCGAGGAAAACCTGCTGATGGGGCTGTCGCGTTTCAGCGCCAGCGAGGCCAGGCAGGTGCCGGCCTTCATCTACGAGCTGTTCCCGGTGCTCGAACAGATGAAGCACCGCCGCGGCGGCGACCTCTCCGGCGGCCAGCAGCAACAGCTGGCCATCGGTCGCGCGCTGGCGAGCCGACCGCGCCTGCTGATCCTCGACGAACCCACCGAAGGCATCCAGCCCTCGGTGATCAAGGAGATCGGCGCGGTGATCCAGAAACTCGCCGCCAAGGGCGACATGGCCATCCTGCTGGTCGAGCAGTTCTACGACTTCGCCGCCGAGCTGGCCGACCAGTACCTGGTGATGAGCCGTGGCGAGATCGTCCAGCAGGGCCGGGGCGAGACCATGGAGGCCGACGGCGTGCGCGGGCTGGTGGCGATCTGAATCGCGGACGATCGCGCACCATAACGATGCATTCTTACCTGGGCGCACCAGGTGGGCGCACGCATTGCGGTCATGCGAACCCCATGGCTGCCGCCGATGGCGCAGCAACACCCGGCCGCGCTGGCCTCGCACCAAGGCGGCGCATAACGGCACGGCGCTTGCTCTGCCAACTGGACCGAACGAAGAACCTTGCGCCCCGATGAACGCCCATGCCCCGCTGTTCACTCCCCACTGGCACGCCGAACTGGACCTCGGCTATGCTGCGTAGGCGGCGCCAGCCGGCCGGTGCTGCGCCGCCACACCGGCCCGTTGCGGGTGCAGAAGCACCTGTATGCCGAGGGGCCGGAGGTCTGCCAGCACATCATCGTGCATCCGCCGGGCGGCATCGCCGGTGGCGACCGCCTGGACATCGACGTCGCGGTCGGCGCTGGCGCCTGGGCCCAGCTGACCAGCCCCGGCGCGGCCAAGTGGTACCGCGCTGCCGCGCCGGCTTTCCAGCAGCTGCGCTTGCGCGTCGAGGCCGGTGCCACGCTGGAATGGCTGCCGCAGGAAACCATCGTCTACTGCGCCGCGCAGGCCGGGTTGGGCACATGCATCGAACTCGAAGGCGATGCACGGCTGTTCTACTGGGACATCATCGCCCTCGGCCGGCCAGCCGCGAACGAGCGCTTCGATGCCGGCTACTTCCAGGCGCGGCTGGACATTCGCCGCGATGGTGCGCTGCTCTGGCACGAGCGCCAGCGTGTCGCCGGTGGCGACGGTCTGCTGGACTCGCCGATCGGGCTCGACGGCCAGCCGGTGTTCGCCACACTGATCGCCAGCGGCGAGATCGATGCCGCGCTGCTGGAACGCTGCCGCGAACTGCCGGGCCGGGTACGCGGCGACCTGACGCAATTGCCGGGCTGATCGTCGGCCGCTGCCTGGCCCGCGAAGCGCTGCATGCACGCGCCTGGCTGATCGAACTGTGGCGTCTGCTGCGCCCGCAACTGCTGGGCCGCGAGGCCGTGCCACCACGTATCTGGAGCACCTGAAACAGATTTTTGTAGGCGCCGGCTTGCCGGCAAGGACCCGGCGTCTCCCCGGGCTCCTACAGGTTGAAAAACAACCCCGTAGGGTGGAAAACCGCGCAGCGTTTTCCACCGACGGACCGAAGACACCCCGATGGGCAAGGCTTCCCCGTTGCCCATCCCAGACTGGAGCCGTTATGGATTTGTCGCCGAGAGAAAAGGACAAACTACTGATCTTCACCGCCGGCCTGGTCGCCGAACGCCGCCTGGCGCGCGGGGTGAAGCTCAACTACCCGGAGGCGATGGCCTATATCTCCGCAGCGCTGCTCGAAGGCGCCCGCGACGGCCGGACGGTGGCCGAGCTGATGCACTACGGCACCACCCTGCTCACCCGCGAGCAGGTGATGGAGGGCGTGCCGGAAATGATTCCGGAGATCCAGGTCGAGGCCACCTTCCCGGATGGCACCAAACTTGTCACCGTTCATCAACCGATTCCCTGAGAAACTGGTCAATGTCTACCTGACCTCTTCCCGAAGGATTTTCACCGTGCTGATACGTGACGCCCAGCAAGCCGACCTCCCAGGCATCCTGCAGATCTACAACGACGCCGTGCTGAACAGCACGGCGATCTGGAACGACACGCCGGTGGACCTGGCCAACCGCCAGGCCTGGCTCGCCGAGCGCGAGGAACAGGGCAACCCGGTGCTGGTGGCGCTGGACGACGACGGCCTGGTGGTCGGCTACGCCACCTACGGCCCGTGGCGCCCGCACGAGGGCTTCCGGCATACCGTCGAGCACTCGGTGTACGTGCGCGACGGCCAGCGCGGCAGCGGCATCGGCCGCGGCCTGATGCGCGAGCTGATCGGCCGCGCCCGCGCCGCCGGCAAGCACGTGATGGTCGCCGCCATCGAGAGCGAGAACCGCGCTCGATCCACGTGCACCAGCAGCTCGGCTTCATCCATGTCGGCCATATGCGCCAGGTGGGCTGCAAGTTCGGCCGCTGGCTCGACCTGACCTTCATGCAACTGATCCTCAACACGGAGCGCAGGACCCCATGATCCCCGGCGAATACCAGATCCAGGACGGCGACATCGAACTCAACGCCGGCCGCCGCACCCTGACCCTGAGCGTGGCCAACGGCGGCGACCGGCCGATCCAGGTCGGCTCGCACTACCACTTCTTCGAGACCAACGACGCCCTCGCCTTCGACCGCGAACAGGCGCGCGGCATGCGCCTGAACATCCCCGCCGGCACCGCGGTGCGCTTCGAACCGGGCCAGAGCCGCGAGGTGGAACTGGTCGAACTGGCCGGCGCCCGCCGCGTGTTCGGCTTCGCCGGCCGGGTGATGGGGGCGCTCTGACGAGCGCAGCCGCTTGAAGCTTTGTAGGGTGGAAAACGCCGCAGGCTTTTCCACCGAGACGCTGACCGGTGGATGGCTGCGGCCATCCACCCTACCGAGACGAAACGCATGAAGATTTCCCGCCAAGCCTATGCCGACATGTTCGGCCCCACCGTCGGCGACAAGGTGCGCCTGGCCGATACCGAGCTGTGGATCGAAGTGGAGCAGGACTTCACCGTCTATGGCGACGAGGTGAAGTTCGGCGGTGGCAAGGTCATCCGCGACGGCATGGGCCAGGGCCAACTGGGCGCCGCCGAGGTGGTCGACACGGTCATCACCAATGCGCTGATCCTCGACCACTGGGGCATCGTCAAGGCCGACGTCGGCCTCAAGGACGGGCGCATCGCCGCCATCGGCAAGGCCGGCAACCCGGACATCCAGCCCGGCGTGAGCATCGCCATCGGCGGCGCCACCGAGGTGATCGCCGGCGAGGGCATGATCCTCACCGCCGGCGGCATCGATACCCACATCCACTTCATCTGCCCACAGCAGATCGAAGAGGCGCTGATGAGCGGCACCACCACCATGATCGGCGGCGGCACTGGCCCTGCCACCGGCACCTACGCCACCACCGTCACGCCGGGGCCGTGGCACATGGCGCAGATGCTCAAGGCCGCCGAGGCCTTCCCGATGAACATCGGCTTCACCGGCAAGGGCAACGTCTCGCTGCCCGGGCCGCTGGTCGAGCAGATCGAGGCCGGCGCCATCGGCCTCAAGCTGCACGAGGACTGGGGCACCACGCCGGCGGCGATCGACAACTGCCTCGCCGTGGCCGACCAGTACGACGTGCAGGTGGCGATCCACACCGACACGCTGAACGAATCCGGCTTCGTCGAGACCACCCTCGGCGCGTTCAAGGGCCGCACCATCCACACCTACCACACCGAGGGCGCCGGCGGCGGCCATGCGCCGGATATCATCAAGGCGTGCGGGTTCCCCAACGTGCTGCCGAGCTCGACCAACCCGACCCGGCCGTTCACCCGCAACACCATCGACGAGCACCTGGACATGCTGATGGTCTGCCACCACCTCGACCCGAGCATCGCCGAGGACGTGGCCTTCGCCGAAAGCCGCATCCGCCGGGAAACGATTGCGGCGGAGGATATCCTCCATGATCTCGGCGCCTTCTCCATGATCAGCTCCGACAGCCAGGCCATGGGCCGCGTCGGCGAGGTCATCACCCGCTGCTGGCAGACCGCCGACAAGATGAAGAAGCAGCGCGGACCGCTGGCCGAGGATGCGCCGGGCAACGACAACTTCCGCGCCAGGCGCTACATCGCCAAGTACACCATCAACCCGGCGATCACCCATGGCATCAGTCATGAGGTGGGCTCGATCGAAGTGGGCAAGTGGGCCGACCTGGTGCTCTGGCGCCCGGCCTTCTTCGGCGTCAAGCCGACGCTGATCCTCAAGGGCGGGGTCATCGCCGCCAGCCTGATGGGCGACGCCAACGCCTCGATCCCGACCCCGCAGCCGGTGCACTACCGGCCGATGTTCGGCAGCTACGGCGGTTCGCTGCATGCGGCGAGCTTCACCTTCATCAGCCAGGCCGCGCTCGCTGCCGGCGTGCCCGAGCAGCTGGGGCTGAAGAAGAAGATCGGCGTGGTCAAGGGCTGCCGCGAGGTGCAGAAGACCGACCTGATCCACAACGGCTACCTGCCGCGGATCGACGTCGACCCGCAGAACTATCAGGTCCGCGCCGACGGCCAGTTGCTCTGGTGCGAGCCCGCCGAGGAACTGCCGATGGCGCAGCGCTACTTCCTGTTCTGAGGCCGGCCCAGCCCTGATGGGCTTCAGCCCACCAGGGCGTTAGTCACGCCGCCACGAGCGCTCAGCGCAACTGGCTGTCCTTGCTGCCGCGGCGGTTGTAGCCGCTGAAGTTGGCTTCGCGCTTGTCTTGCTCGCTCTGGCAGGCGATGCACAGCCGCACGCCCTTGACCGCCTGGCGGCGCGCCTCGGGAATCTCCGCCCCGCATTCCTCGCAGTGCGTCAGGCTCTCGCCCTGGCCCAGCTTGCTGCGGGCCCGCTGGATGGCGTCCTCGATGGTGCTGTCGATCTGCTCCTGCACCGCGCCGTCGTTCGCCCAACCTGTGGCCATGCCGTCCTCGCTTGCCGGCCGCTCGGGGTGCCGGCGCTTGCTGATGTTCATTCGAGTCCGTGCCCAGCTTGCGCGTTCGCCCGGACGAAAACCAGCACCTCGGGATGGCCCTGGCCGGCCGCGCATCACACGTGGCCAAGGCCCGGCGCAGAGCGGCGCCGCCTGTCGAGAGAAGCCGCCCAGGCGACGGATGGGGCTCGCCGGCGGATATCGCTGGTTATGCTTGCGGTGCCCTGCAACGAGGTCCGCTCCCACCTGCCGCCGCCCATGTGCCCGCCATGACGCTCAAGAACACCCTGCTCCGGCTAGCGCTGCTGCTGGTCGCCGGCTGCGCCACGCAAACCAAGGTGGTGGAGCGCGAGCTGGGCGATTTCGACCTCAAGCTGGGCTCCGCACCCACCCGCAGCATGGCCCATGGGCTGGTGCAGCCAACGACCGCCGGAGTCTTCCACGGCGGCCTCGACCTGAGCCATGCCAGCGGCTGGTATGTCGGCCAATGGTCGCCCAGCGCCGGCCTCGGCGAAGGTAGCCAGCTGGAAATGAATTCCTACCTGGGCTATGCCCGCCGCCCCCTCGACGAAGCCCCGGGCTACGAGCTGGGCGTGATCCACTACAGCTTCCCGGAAATCGCCGACCGTGACCGCGACGAATTCTATGCCGGGCTGAATTTCGCCGGCACCCGCCTGGGCGCGGCGTTGAGCAGCAAGCCGCGGCGCACCGACAGCACGCTGTACCTCGACTTCGGCTCGGTGACGCCATTCGGCGTCGGCCTGCGGGTGAAGTACGGCACCTATGCCCTGGACCGGCCCCGGTTTTTCGATGACGGCAGCAGCGTACGGGTGTTCAACGACTGGTCGCTGAACCTGTCGCGCCCCTGGCTGGGCATCCAGCTCGACTTTTCCTACACCGACTCGGACCTGCAGGGCCCCGAGTGCGGCGCCTACTCCGGGCAGAATGCCCAGTGCGCCAGCTTGCTGATGTTCAGGGCCGAGCGGCCGCTGTATTGAGCGCCCCGCAGCAGGTCACTCCTTGACCTGCATGTACTCCTCGGCCCAGACCACGTACTCGTCGGCGGTGGAGTATTTCACCGACAGCTGCGAGGCATTCAGGTCCAGCGCATCGATCTGGCGCTGCTCGCGCAGGCAGTCGTAGGTGGCCTTGATCGCGGCGAAGTAGGCGGCGTGGCCGTTGACCACGATGCGCACGCCGAGCTCGGCCAGACGGGCGTTGTCGCGCAGGTTCGGGTTGCCGTAGGTGACCAGCATCAGCGGTGTGCTGAGCTGGCTGGCGATGCTGTGCAGATGGTCGAAATCCTCGATGCCGACCAGGCAGATGGCGTCGGCACCGGCCTTCTCGTAGGCCTGGGCGCGGGCGATCACCTCCTCGAAGCCGATCACGCCGGCATTGGTGCGGGCGATGATGGCCAGCTCCGGATCGACCCGTGCCTCCAGCGCCGCGCGGATCTTGCCGACCGCCTCGAACATGCCGATCAGGTCGGTGGACTTGCGGCCGAATTTCGGCGGCAGCAGGGTATCCTCGATGGTCAGCGCGGAAATCCCGGCGCGCTCCAGCTCGGTCACGGTGCGCATCACGTTGAGTGCGTTGCCATAGCCGTGGTCGGCATCGGCGAGCACCGGCAGCTGCGCGACGCGGCAGATGCGCGTGGCCTGCTCGACGAACTCGCTGAGGGTGATGAGGTTGAAGTCCGGCGCGGCCAGGACCTGCAGGGAGGCGACCGAACCGCCGAGGATGCCGACCTCGAAGCCGAGGTCGGCGGCGATGCGCGCCGACATCGGATCGAACACCGAGGCGGTGTGGTAGCAGCGGTCGGCGCTCAGGAGCTGGCGGAAGTTGCGGCGCAAGGTGTGGTGGGAAAGTCGCATGGTGGTTACCTGAGTTAAGCGGGCACGCAAGGTCGAAACGCCCTGTCGAATCAAGATGGTTGGAAGCTGTCCGGACGGTCAAACGACACACCCGGGTAGCGAAAAAAGTCCAGGCCGATTATCGGCGCAATCACGGCGCGGTCCATTACAGCGTGCCGTTCTGCCGGCGCTGCACATAGGCCATGAACAGGCCACTGGCGATGATCACCGCCATGCCGAGCAGGGCCCCGGAGTCCGGCGCATGGTCGAAGGCGATGTAGCCGACGATACCGGCGAAGACTATCTGTCCGTAGGTGAACGGCGCCAGCGTGGCCGCGCTGGCGAAGCGGAAGGCATTGGTCAGCAGCAGGTGGCCGAGCATGGCCATGCCGCCGAGCGCCGCCATCAGCAGGCCGTCATGCAGCGTCGGCGTGCGCCAGTTGAAGACCACCAGCACGCTCATCGACACGCAGCCAACCAGGCTGGTGAGGTAGTTGCTGGTCACCGGGTGGTCGGTGCCAGCCAGACGCCGTGTGACCAGTTGGTAGACCGTGAACGACAGCGCCGCGCCGAACGGCAGCAGCACCGCCGGGGTGAACAGCGCACTGCCCGGGCGCACGATGATCAGCACCCCGACCAGGCCGAGAACCACCGCGATCCACTGGCTGCGGCTGACCCGCTCGCCGAGCAGCGCCGAGGCGACGGTCACCAGCAGCGGCGTCAGGAAGATCACCGCGGTGGCCTCGGCCAGCGGGATGTAGTGCAAGCCATTGATGAACAGCAGGCTGACGCCGACCAGGCTCAGGCCACGCAGCAACTGCGGCCAGGGGCGCAGCGTGCGGAACACGCGCTGCCCCATGCGCGGCACGAACAGCGCGGTCATCAGCAGCGTCTGCGCGACGTAGCGCGCCCATATGACCAAAAATACCGGGTAGAGCTCGGAGAGGTGTTTGGCCAACCCGTCATGGCTGGCCAGCAGCAACCCCGACAGCAATATCAGCAGAACGCCGTAAAGCGGGTGGTGATCGTTCAAGGAAAGCCCCAAGCGGCTTGTTAGTGAGCTAATGATTATGCCCGCAATTACCGTCCCAGTCAGGCGAAGCGGCGAACAGCTGGCGCCTCGTATTTGGCGCGCACTGACGGGGATCGCTGAAGACGCTCCAGTAGCGAAAGCCTCTCCCCTCGCGAGAAAGGGGTTGGAGAAAGGGGGGCACCGCCGCCATGCAGCCTCCCGCACTGGTAGGCCACCGCCCGGACATCCCGGCTTTCGGGTATGATGCCCGGCTTTTTGCCGAGCCGCGCGGCGTACCGCGGCGCCTGAGTGTAGTCGAGATGTACCAGCTGAGACCGATGCAGGAGCGCGATATTCCTGCCGTACTGGCGATCCAGGAACAATGCTATGCCGCCGAGGTACTGGAAGAGGAAGCGGTGATCCGCTCGCGCCTGGCCACCTGTCCGCAACTGGCCTGGGTCGCCGAGGATGCCCTGGGCGTTTGTGGCTACCTGTTCGCCTACCGCTCGCGGCTGGGCAAGGTGACACCGCTGGACGGCGAGTTCCAGCCGCACGACGAGGCGGACTGCCTCTACCTGCACGACCTCGCCGTGGCCAGCCGCGCCGCCGGCCGCGGCATCGGCCCGGCGCTGGTGCGGCACAACCTGCAACAAGCCAGGAGCGCGAAGCTACGCTACTCGGCACTGGTCTCGGTGCAGGACTCGGCAGGCTTCTGGTCGCGCCTGGGCTATGCCGCCCACGACGAACTGGAACCGCGGCAGGCCGACAATCTGGCGAGCTACCGCATCCCGGCGGTGTATATGGTGCAAAGCCTGCACCATTAAGGCGCCGGCCCCGAGTTCTCGCTCACCATGCGCACCATACAGGTGCGCAACAGCCCCAATATCTGGCACGCCTGCGCCAGGCAGCGGCGGAATGCCCGCGGCTGCCGAGGGTTGGCAAGCACCTTGCTCGGAATCCGGAAACATCCCGACCGGAACCCCGCAATGCTGGTGATTCGCCAACGCATCGAGCCCGCCCAGATTGGCAGGCCGAACTCGAACTGAGCTACGACGCCCGCAGCAAGAGCCGCCTGCGCTGCTTCAGCCGCGATGGCGAGGAAGTCGGCCTGTTTCTCGAACGCGGCCAGCCGCCGCTGCACGACGGCGAATGCCTGCTCGCCGGCGATGGCCGCGTGGTGCGGGTACGCGCCCGCCCCGAGCAACTGCTGCACGTCACCTGCGCCAGCGCCTTCGAACTGACCCGCGCCGCCTATCACCTGGGCAACCGCCACGTCGCCCTGCAGCTCGGCGACGGCTGGCTGCGCCTGCTCGACGACTACGTACTCGAGGACATGCTGCTGCAGCTGGGCGCCCGGGTCGAACACATCGAGGCGCCGTTCCAGCCCGAGCACGGCGCCTATGGCGGCGGCCATCATCATTCCCATGCCGGCGAGGCGGAGTTCAGCTACGCGCCGCGCCTGCACCAGTTCGGCGTGCGCCCGTGACCGCCAGCGGCATCCCATCGGCCTGGGCATTGCTCCGGCTGGCCAGCCCGCAGCTGCCCATCGGCGGCTACAGCTATTCCCAGGGCCTGGAGATGGCAGTCGAGAGCGGTCTCGTAGCCGACCCGGACAGCGCCCGGCGCTGGCTGCAGGACCAGTTGCGGCTCAACCTGGCCCGCTTCGAGGCGCCGCTGCTGCTGGCCCATTGCAACGCCGCGGCGCAAGGCGACTGGCCGCGCCTGCTGCGGCTGGCCGCCGAGCACCGCGCCAGCCGGGAAACCCGCGAATTGCAGCTGGAAAGCCGGCAGATGGGCTATTCGCTGGCCCTGCTGCTCGACGGCCTGCCGGAACTCGATGCCGGGGCGCGA
>NZ_AZSV01000096.1:0-15311 GCF_000582595.1 Pseudomonas sp. BAY1663 | reverse complement strand
TGTGGTTGCCAAGATCGTCGAATAACGATTGATCTGTTTGAAGCAGGTCGGCATAATAGTCGGCCTGACTCTTTCTAGGCCAGTAGCTCAATTGGCAGAGCGGCGGTCTCCAAAACCGCAGGTTGGGGGTTCGATTCCCTCCTGGCCTGCCAATTTCAATATCGAAATTTGGCAGTCTTTACAAGGTTCTAGCAGATGAATATCAAAGCTGAAGCCAAAGACACGCGCTTCGATCTGGTGAAGTGGCTTGTTGTGGCTGCTTTGGTGGTTGTTGCCGTCGTCGGTAATCAATACTACTCCGCTGAGCCGATTCTGTATCGAGTCCTGGCGGTGCTTGCGATTGGTGCGGTAGCTGCGCTGGTTGCTCTGCAGACCTCCCGGGGGCGTTCTTTCTTCGCGTTGCTGAAAGAGGCGCGTGTAGAGATTCGCAAAGTCGTTTGGCCGACCCGTCAAGAAACCACTCAGACCACCTTGATCGTTGTCGTCGTGGTCCTGGTTATGGCGTTGTTGTTGTGGGGGCTTGATACCCTGCTGGGTTGGCTGGTTTCCATGGTTGTTGGTTAAGGGTGTCTCGTGGCTAAGCGTTGGTATGTTGTGCATGCTTACTCGGGTTACGAGAAGCACGTCATGCGCTCGCTGATCGAGCGCGTCAAGCTTGCCGGCATGGAAGATGAGTTCGGCGAGATTCTGGTTCCCACTGAAGAAGTGGTCGAAATGCGTAACGGGCAGAAGCGCAAGAGTGAGCGCAAATTCTTCCCGGGCTACGTTCTCGTGCAGATGGAGATGAACGAGGGCACTTGGCACCTCGTCAAGGATACCCCGCGAGTGATGGGTTTCATTGGTGGTACGGCAGACAAGCCGGCGCCCATCACCGACAAAGAGGCTGAGGCGATTCTGCGTCGTGTTGCCGACAGTGGTGACAAGCCGAAGCCGAAGACGCTGTTCGAGCCGGGTGAGGTCGTGCGTGTTGCCGATGGGCCGTTCGCCGATTTCAATGGGGTGGTCGAAGAGGTCAACTACGAAAAGAGCCGGATCCAGGTTGCGGTGCTCATTTTCGGTCGCTCTACCCCGGTAGAGCTGGAGTTCAGCCAGGTCGAGAAGGTCTAGCTGAGTAAAGCATCCCACACCCCGCAGCTGCTGGCTGCGGGGTTTTGTCGTCACTGGGATAAATAAGCAATGGGGAGCCGCGAGGCGCTAAAACCCGTAACGGAGTAAATATGGCTAAGAAGATTCAAGCTTATATCAAGCTTCAGGTAAAGGCCGGTCAGGCCAACCCGTCGCCGCCGGTTGGCCCTGCACTGGGCCAGCATGGCGTGAACATCATGGAGTTCTGTAAGGCGTTCAACGCCAAGACCCAGGGCCAGGAGCCCGGTCTGCCAACTCCGGTGATCATCACCGTATACAGCGATCGCAGCTTCACTTTTGAAACCAAGAGCACTCCGGCAGCCGTGCTGCTGAAGAAGGCGGCCGGTATCACCAGTGGCTCCGCTCGTCCCAACACCCAGAAGGTCGGCACCGTTACCCGTGCCCAGCTGGAAGAGATCGCCAAGACCAAGCAGGCCGATCTGACCGCTGCCGAAATGGAAGCTGCCGTTCGGACCATCGCCGGTTCCGCGCGCAGCATGGGCCTGACCGTGGAGGGTGTGTAATGGCTAAGTTGACCAAGCGCCAGAAGCAATCGCCGAGAAAGTCGAAGCCGGCAAGCAGTACGCCTTCGAAGATGCAGCCAAGCTGCTGGCCGATCTGTCGGCGGTGAAATTCACCGAGTCGTTCGATATCGCCATCAACCTCGGCGTCGATCCGCGTAAATCCGACCAGGTCGTGCGCGGTGCAACCGTGCTGCCGAACGGCACCGGCAAGACCGTGCGGGTTGCCGTGTTCACTCAGGCGCGGGTGCCGAAGCTGCACTGGCCGCTGGTGCCGATCGTGTCGGTATGGACGAACTGGCTGCCGAAATGAAAGGTGGCGACCTGAACTACGACGTGGTGATCGCTTCCCCGGACGCGATGCGTGTCGTCGGTCAGCTGGGCCAGATCCTCGGCCCGCGCGGCCTGATGCCGAACCCCAAGGTCGGCACCGTGACTCCGGACGTCGCCACTGCGGTGAAGAATGCCAAGGCCGGTCAGGTGCGTTTCCGTACCGACAAGAACGGCATCATCCACACCTCCGTGGGCAAGGTCGGTTTCGAGGCCGTTCAGCTGAAGCAGAACGTCGAAGCGCTGCTTTCCGATCTGAAGCGCCTGAAGCCGTCCACCTCCAAAGGTATCTACGTCAAGCGCGTTACCCTGAGCACCACCATGGGCCCGGGACTGGTCATCGATCAGGCTTCCCTGGAAGCGTAAGACACAAGCCGCCCCGTTCGCGGGGCGGTCTGCAAGATTGGGGTCCCTGCCTGGCGGGGGCTATCCAAGACCGTAGGCGGCGCGAGCCTTAAACCTCAAGCCTACGCAGAGGTGCTCCCGATTCGTACCGAATCAGACACCAAAACCCGTCCGGTCTCGACCGGATGAACCGGTAACATCCAGGAGTGAAACCCGTGGCAATCAAACTCGAAGACAAGAAGGCCATCGTCGCTGAAGTCAACGAGGCTGCCAAAGCTGCCCTGTCCGCTGTCGTGGCCGATGCCCGTGGCGTGACCGTGGGGGCCATGACCGGACTCCGTAAAGAGGCCCGCGAAGCTGGCGTGTACGTGCGTGTCGTGCGTAACACCCTGCTGCGTCGCGCCGTTGATGGCACTCAGTTCGATGTGCTCAACGACGTGTTCAAAGGCCCGACCCTGATTGCATTCTCCAACGAACATCCGGGCGCTGCCGCTCGTATCTTCAAGGAGTTCTCCAAGGGTCAGGACAAGTTCGAGATCAAGGCCGCTGCGTTCGAGGGTCAGTTCCTCGCAGCCAACCAGATCGACGTACTGGCAACTCTGCCGACCTACGACGAAGCCGTTTCCCAGCTGATGAGCGTGATCCAGGGCGCCACCAGCAAGCTGGCTCGTACTCTGGCGGCCGTTCGCGACCAGAAAGAAGCCGCTGCCGCCTAAGGCGCGCACGACCCTTTCGAATCTCTTTTTGAATTAGATGGCCGCAGGCCGTCACCTATATACAGGAATTAGAGTCATGGCTCTGACCAACGAAGATATCATCAACGCCGTTTCCGAAATGTCCGTGATGCAGGTTGTTGAACTGATCAAGGCAATGGAAGAGAAGTTCGGTGTTACCGCTGCTGCCGCTACCGTTGCTGCTGCTGGCCCGGCTGCTGCTGCTGTAGAAGAGCAGACCGAGTTCACCATCGTCCTGGCCGAAGCCGGCGACAAGAAAGTGAACGTGATCAAGGCGGTACGCGAGCTGACCGGCCTGGGCCTGAAAGAAGCCAAGGCTGTCGTTGACGGCGCCCCGGGCGTGGTCAAGGAAGGCGTTTCCAAGGAAGAGGCCGAAGCGGCCAAGAAGGCTCTGGAAGAAGCAGGCGCCAAAGTCGAGCTCAAGTAAGCGAAGACCTTGCGTCTACAGCCGGAGCGACTCGCGTAAGGCTGACGGCTGGTGGCTTTTGCCACCGGCCTTTTTCCGTTATGGAAAGCTGGCGATGCCGGCGCTTCCGCGGGAATAAAAACCACCCCCTGGGTGGCGCGAATCAAGGGATTCGCACGATTTTCTGGCAGCTCCCGTCGGGAGAGGCCAACAAGCAGGTGACCAAGCTGGGGAACGCTGATGGCTTACTCATACACTGAGAAAAAACGTATCCGCAAGGACTTTAGCAAGTTACCGCACGTGATGGACGTGCCGTATCTTTTGGCCATCCAGCTGGATTCGTATCGCGAATTCCTGCAGGCGGGAGCGACCAAAGATCAGTTCCGCGATATTGGCTTGCATGCAGCCTTCAAATCCGTTTTCCCGATTATCAGCTATTCCGGCAATGCAGCGCTGGAATACGTCGGCTACCGCCTGGGCGAGCCGGCCTTCGATGTCAAGGAATGTGTCCTGCGCGGCGTGACCTTCGCGGTACCGCTGCGGGTGAAGGTGCGCCTGATCATTTTCGACAAAGAATCGTCGAACAAGGCCATCAAGGACATCAAGGAGCAGGAAGTCTACATGGGGGAAATCCCCCTGATGACCGAGAACGGTACCTTCATCATCAACGGTACCGAGCGTGTGATCGTTTCCCAGCTGCACCGCTCGCCGGGCGTATTCTTCGATCATGACCGCGGCAAGACCCACAGTTCGGGCAAGCTGCTGTACTCCGCGCGCATCATTCCCTACCGCGGCTCCTGGCTGGACTTCGAGTTCGATCCGAAGGACGCCGTGTTCGTTCGTATCGATCGTCGCCGCAAACTGCCGGCGTCGGTACTGCTGCGCGCGCTGAACTACAGCACCGAGGAAATCCTCGAGCAGTTCTACGACACCAACATCTTCCACGTGAAGGGCGAGACCCTGGCGCTGGAACTGGTGCCGCAGCGTCTGCGTGGCGAGATCGCCACCTTCGACATCAAGGATGACAGCGGCAAGGTCATCGTCGAGCAGGGCCGTCGCATCACCGCTCGCCACATCAACCAGCTCGACAAGTCCGGCATCAAAGAGCTCGAGATGCCGATGGAGTACGTGCTGGGCCGCACCGTGGCCAAGGCTGTCGTGCATCCGGCCACCGGCGAGATCATCGCCGAGTGCAACACCGAGCTGACCGTCGACGTCATGGCGAAGATCGTCAAGGCGCAGGTCGTACGCTTCGAGACGCTGTACACCAACGACATCGATTGTGGTCCGTTCATTTCCGACACGCTGAAGATCGATTCGACCACCAATCAGCTCGAAGCGCTGGTCGAGATCTACCGCATGATGCGCCCGGGCGAGCCGCCGACCAAGGACGCCGCCGAGACGCTGTTCAACAACCTGTTCTTCGCCGCCGAGCGTTACGACCTGTCGGCCGTTGGCCGGATGAAGTTCAACCGCCGCATCGGTCGTACCGAGATCGAAGGTTCCGGCGTGCTGAGCCGCGAGGACATCGTCGCGGTCCTGAAGACCCTGGTCGACATCCGTAACGGCAAGGGCATCGTCGACGACATCGACCACCTGGGTAACCGTCGTGTGCGTTGCGTCGGCGAGATGGCCGAGAACCAGTTCCGCGTCGGTCTGGTGCGCGTCGAGCGCGCGGTGAAAGAGCGTCTGTCGATGGCCGAAAGCGAAGGCCTGATGCCGCAGGACCTGATCAACGCCAAGCCGGTTGCGGCGGCGGTGAAAGAGTTCTTCGGTTCCAGCCAGCTCTCGCAGTTCATGGACCAGAACAATCCGCTCTCCGAGATCACTCACAAGCGCCGTGTTTCGGCTCTTGGCCCGGGCGGTCTGACCCGTGAGCGTGCCGGCTTCGAGGTGCGTGACGTACACCCGACCCACTACGGTCGCGTCTGCCCGATCGAAACCCCTGAAGGTCCGAACATCGGTCTGATCAACTCGCTGGCCGCCTATGCCCGCACCAACCAGTACGGCTTCCTGGAAAGCCCGTACCGCGTGGTCAAGGACGGCGAAGTCACCGACGAGATCGTGTTCCTCTCGGCGATCGAAGAAGCCGACCACGTCATCGCCCAGGCCAGCGCCAAGCTGGACGGTCGCAAGCTGGTTGACGAGTTGGTGGCTGTACGTCACCTGAACGAATTCACCGTCAAGGCACCGGAAGACGTGACCCTGATGGACGTCTCGCCGAAGCAGGTCGTTTCCGTCGCTGCTTCGCTGATTCCGTTCCTCGAGCACGACGACGCCAACCGTGCACTGATGGGTTCCAACATGCAGCGTCAGGCCGTGCCGACCCTGCGTTCGGACAAGCCGCTGGTCGGTACCGGCATGGAGCGCAACGTGGCGCGCGACTCCGGTGTCTGCGTCGTGGCCCGTCGCGGCGGCGTGATCGACTCGGTCGATGCCAGCCGCATCGTCGTGCGCGTGCGTGACGACGAGGTCGAGACCGGCGAAGCGGGTGTCGACATCTACAACCTGACCAAGTACACCCGTTCCAACCAGAACACCTGCATCAACCAGCGTCCGCTGGTGCGCAAGGGTGACGTGGTGGCGCGTGGCGACATCATGGCCGATGGTCCGTCCACTGACATGGGTGAGCTGGCGTTGGGGCAGAACATGCGCGTCGCGTTCATGCCGTGGAACGGCTACAACTTCGAGGACTCCATCCTCCTCTCGGAGCGTGTGGTTCAGGAAGACCGTTTCACCACTATCCATATCCAGGAACTGACCTGTGTGTCGCGCGACACCAAGCTCGGCCCAGAGGAAATCACCGCGGACATCCCGAACGTGGGTGAGGCTGCGCTGAACAAGCTGGACGAGGCCGGTATCGTCTACGTCGGCGCCGAAGTCGGCCCAGGCGACATCCTGGTCGGCAAGGTCACGCCGAAGGGCGAGACCCAGCTGACCCCGGAAGAGAAGCTGCTGCGCGCGATCTTCGGTGAGAAGGCCTCCGACGTGAAGGACACCTCCCTGCGCGTGCCGACCGGCACCAAGGGCACCGTCATCGACGTGCAGGTGTTCATCCGCGACGGCGTCGAGCGCGACTCCCGTGCGCTGGCCATCGAGAAGATGCAGCTCGACGAGATCCGCAAGGACCTCAACGAGGAATTCCGCATCGTCGAAGGCGCGACCTTCGAGCGTCTGCGCTCGGCATTGGTCGGCGCGACCGCCGAGGGCGGTGCCGGTCTGAAGAAGGGCGCGGTGATCAGCGACGAGATTCTCGACGGGTTGGAGCACAGCCAGTGGTTCAAGCTGCGCATGGCCGAAGACGCGCTGAACGAGCAGCTGGAGAAGGCCCAGGCCTATCTCTCCGACCGCCGTCAGCTGCTCGACGACAAATTCGAGGACAAGAAGCGCAAGCTGCAGCAGGGCGACGACCTGGCACCGGGCGTGCTGAAGATCGTCAAGGTCTACCTGGCCATCAAGCGTCGCATCCAGCCGGGCGACAAGATGGCCGGTCGTCACGGTAACAAGGGTGTCGTCTCGGTGATCATGCCGGTCGAAGACATGCCGCATGACGCCAACGGCACGCCGGTGGACATCGTGCTGAACCCGCTGGGTGTACCGTCGCGTATGAACGTCGGTCAGATCCTCGAAACCCACCTGGGCCTTGCGGCCAAGGGCCTGGGCGAGAAGATCAACCTGATGCTCGAAGAGCAGCGCAAGGTCGCCGAGCTGCGCAAGTTCCTGCACGAGATCTACAACGAGATCGGCGGACGCCAAGAGAGCCTGGATGACCTGAGCGATCAGGAAGTGCTGGACCTGGCGAACAACCTGCGCAAGGGCGTGCCGATGGCGACCCCGGTATTCGACGGTGCCAAGGAGCGCGAGATCAAGGCCATGCTGAAGCTGGCCGATCTGCCGGAAAGCGGCCAGATGCAGCTGTTCGATGGGCGCACTGGCAACAAGTTCGAGCGCACCACCACCGTCGGCTACATGTACATGCTCAAGCTGAATCACCTGGTCGACGACAAGATGCACGCGCGTTCCACCGGTTCCTACAGCCTGGTCACCCAGCAGCCGCTGGGCGGCAAGGCGCAGTTCGGTGGTCAGCGTTTCGGGGAGATGGAGGTCTGGGCCCTGGAGGCCTATGGCGCCGCGTATACCCTGCAGGAAATGCTCACGGTCAAGTCGGACGACGTGAACGGGCGGACCAAGATGTACAAGAACATCGTGGACGGCGATCACCGCATGGAGGCCGGCATGCCGGAATCCTTCAACGTGTTGATCAAAGAGATCCGCTCGCTCGGTATCGATATCGATCTGGAAACCGAATAACCACGCACCGCCTGTGCGGCACCCGGCGTCAGCGGCTGCCGCAGGTCCGTGAGGAGGAAAGGCCTTGAAAGACTTGCTGAATCTGTTGAAAAACCAGGTCAAATCGAAGAGTTCGATGCCATCAAGATTGCCCTGGCTTCGCCCGAGATGATCCGTTCCTGGTCCTTCGGTGAAGTGAAGAAGCCGGAGACCATCAACTACCGTACGTTCAAGCCCGAGCGTGACGGCCTGTTCTGCGCCAAGATCTTTGGCCCGGTCAAGGACTACGAGTGCCTGTGCGGCAAGTACAAGCGCCTCAAGCACCGTGGCGTGATCTGCGAGAAGTGCGGCGTGGAAGTCGCGCTGGCCAAGGTGCGCCGCGAGCGCATGGCGCACATCGAGCTGGCCTCGCCGGTCGCTCACATCTGGTTCCTGAAGTCGCTGCCGTCGCGTATCGGCCTGCTGCTGGACATGACCCTGCGCGATATCGAGCGCGTGCTCTATTTCGAGAGCTACGTGGTGATCGATCCGGGCATGACCACCCTGGAAAAGGGCCAGTTGCTGAACGACGAGCAGTACTTCGAAGCGCTGGAAGAGTTCGGCGACGACTTCGATGCCCGCATGGGCGCCGAGGCGGTGCGTGAACTGCTGATCCAGATCGACCTGGAGCACGAGATCGGCCGCCTGCGCGAAGAGATTCCGCAGACCAACTCGGAAACCAAGATCAAGAAGCTCTCCAAGCGCCTGAAGCTGATGGAAGCCTTCCATGGCTCGGGCAACCTGCCGGAGTGGATGATCCTGACCGTGCTGCCGGTACTGCCGCCGGATCTGCGTCCGCTGGTTCCGCTGGATGGCGGTCGCTTCGCGACGTCGGATCTGAACGACCTGTATCGTCGCGTGATCAACCGCAACAACCGTCTCAAGCGCCTGCTCGACCTGTCGGCGCCGGACATCATCGTGCGCAACGAAAAGCGCATGCTGCAGGAGGCCGTCGACGCGCTGCTGGACAACGGTCGTCGCGGCCGTGCCATCACCGGTTCGAACAAGCGCCCGCTGAAGTCCCTGGCCGACATGATCAAGGGCAAGCAGGGTCGTTTCCGTCAGAACCTGCTCGGCAAGCGCGTGGACTACTCCGGCCGTTCCGTGATCACCGTGGGCCCGACCCTGCGTCTGCACCAGTGCGGCCTGCCGAAGAAGATGGCTCTCGAGCTGTTCAAGCCGTTCATCTTCGGCAAGCTGGAAATGCGCGGCATGGCCACCACCATCAAGGCGGCCAAGAAGATGGTCGAGCGCGAACTGCCCGAGGTGTGGGACGTGCTCGCCGAGGTCATCCGCGAACATCCCGTGCTGCTCAACCGCGCACCGACTCTGCACCGTCTGGGCATCCAGGCGTTCGAGCCGGTACTGATCGAAGGTAAAGCCATCCAGCTGCACCCGCTGGTCTGTGCCGCGTACAACGCCGACTTCGACGGTGACCAGATGGCCGTGCACGTGCCGCTGACCCTCGAGGCCCAGCTGGAAGCGCGCGCGCTGATGATGTCGACCAACAACATCCTGTCCCCGGCCAACGGCGAGCCGATCATCGTGCCGTCGCAGGACGTGGTGCTGGGTCTGTACTACATGACCCGCGAAGCGATCAACGCCAAGGGCGAAGGTCGCGTGTTCGCCGACCTGCAGGAAGTCGACCGTGTGTTCCGTGCCGGCGAAGCGTCCCTGCATGCCAAGGTCAAGGTGCGCATCAACGAGACCGTCAAGCAGAAGGACGGCGGCCTGGTGAAGAACACCCGCATCGTCGACACCACCGTCGGCCGTGCGCTGCTGTTCCAGATCGTGCCGGCCGGCCTGGCTTTCGACGTGGTCAACCAGCCGATGAAGAAGAAGGCGATCTCCAAGCTGATCAACCTGTGCTACCGCACGGTGGGTCTGAAGGACACCGTCATCTTCGCCGACCAGCTGATGTACACCGGTTTCGCCTACTCGACCATCTCCGGTGTGTCGATCGGCGTGAACGACTTCGTCATCCCCGAGGAGAAGGCGCGCATCATCGACGCCGCCACCGAGGAAGTGAAGGAGATCGAGAGCCAGTACGCTTCCGGCCTGGTAACCCAGGGCGAGAAGTACAACAAGGTGATCGACCTCTGGTCCAAGGCCAACGACGAAGTGTCCAAGGCGATGATGGCCAACCTCTCGAAGGAGAAGGTCATCGACCGCGAGGGCAAAGAAGCCGAGCAGGACTCGTTCAACTCGATGTACATGATGGCCGACTCCGGTGCGCGGGGTTCCGCCGCACAGATTCGCCAGCTCGCCGGTATGCGCGGCCTGATGGCCAAGCCGGACGGCTCGATCATCGAGACGCCGATCACCGCGAACTTCCGTGAAGGTCTGAACGTACTGCAGTACTTCATCTCCACTCACGGTGCGCGTAAGGGTCTGGCGGATACCGCACTGAAGACCGCGAACTCCGGTTACCTGACCCGTCGTCTGGTTGACGTCGCGCAGGATCTGGTGGTGACCGAGATCGATTGCGGCACCGAGCAGGGTCTGCACATGACGCCGCACATCGAAGGTGGCGACGTGGTCGAGCCGCTGGGTGAGCGTGTGCTCGGTCGCGTGATCGCACGCGACGTGTTCAAGCCCGGCACCGAGGAAGTGCTGGTTCCGGCGGGTACTCTGATCGACGAGCAGTGGGTCGATTTCATCGAGCTGAACAGCATCGACGAAGTGATCGTGCGTTCGCCGATCTCCTGTGAAACCCGCTACGGCATCTGCGCCAAGTGCTACGGTCGTGATCTGGCCCGCGGGCATCAGGTCAACATCGGCGAGGCCGTGGGTGTCATCGCGGCGCAGTCGATCGGTGAGCCGGGTACCCAGCTGACCATGCGTACCTTCCACATCGGTGGTGCGGCGAGCCGGACCTCGGCGGTCGACAACGTGCTGGTGAAGAATGGCGGCACCATCCGTCTGCACAACCTGAAGCACGTCGAGCGTGCCGACGGCGCCCTGGTGGCGGTGTCGCGTTCCGGCGAGCTGGCGGTGGCCGACGACTTCGGCCGCGAGCGCGAGCGCTACAAGCTGCCGTACGGTGCGGTGATTTCGGTGAAGGAAGGCGACAAGGTCGATCCGGGCGCCGTGGTCGCCAAGTGGGATCCGCACACTCACCCGATCGTGACCGAGATGAAGGGTATCGTGACCTTCGTCGGCATGGAGGAGAACATCACCATCAAGCGCCAGACCGACGAGCTCACCGGTCTGACCAACATCGAGGTGATGGATCCGAAGGACCGTCCGGCCGCCGGCAAGGACATCCGTCCGGCGATCAAGATGGTCGACGCCAGTGGCAAGGAACTGCTGCTGCCGGGTACCGACGTACCGGCCCAGTACTTCCTGCCGGCCAACGCACTGGTCGGTGTGGCGGACGGTGCCGAGATCAACGTGGGTGACGTCATCGCGCGTATCCCGCAGGAAACCTCGAAGACCCGCGACATCACCGGTGGTCTGCCGCGCGTTGCCGACCTGTTCGAAGCGCGTCGTCCGAAGGAACCGTCGATCCTCGCGGAAATCAGCGGCACCATCTCCTTCGGCAAGGAAACCAAGGGCAAGCGTCGCCTGGTGATCACCCCGACCGACGGCAGCGATCCGTACGAGGAGCTGATTCCGAAGTGGCGTCACCTCAACGTCTTCGAAGGCGAACAGGTGAACAAGGGCGAAGTGATCTCCGACGGTCCGAGCAACCCGCACGACATCCTGCGCCTGCTGGGCGTCAGCGCGCTGGCCAAGTACATCGTCAACGAGATCCAGGACGTGTACCGCCTGCAGGGTGTGAAGATCAACGACAAGCACATCGAGACCATCCTGCGGCAGATGCTGCGCAAGGTCGAGGTCACCGAATCGGGCGATTCCAGCTTCATCAAGGGCGACCAGATGGAACTGACCCAGGTGCTGGAAGAGAACGAGCGCCTGAGCGAAGAGGACAAGTTCGTCGCCAAGTACGTGCGCGTCCTGCTGGGTATCACCAAGGCCTCGCTGTCGACCGAATCGTTCATCTCCGCGGCCTCCTTCCAGGAGACCACCCGCGTCCTCACCGAGGCGGCGGTCACTGGCAAGCGCGACTACCTGCGCGGCCTGAAGGAGAACGTGGTCGTGGGTCGCCTGATCCCGGCCGGTACCGGCCTGGCCTATCACAGCGAGCGCAAGCGCAAGCGTGATGCCGAGAAGCCGGTGCGGGTGAGCGCCGATGAGGTCGAAGCGGCTCTGACCGAGGCGCTGAACTCCAGCGGCAACTGAGTGCTGGGCCCCGGCGTGAGCCGGGGCCTGCCTTGACGGTGGGCGAGAAGCTCTTTAGACTCTCGTACCCCTAATTTGGCGGGGCTTCGTGCCCTGCCATTTTTCGTTTGTGTCGAAAGACAACAGTGGAGCTAGTAGATGGCAACTATCAACCAGCTGGTACGTCAGCCGCGCAAGCGGGTCGTCGAGAAAAGCGACGTCCCTGCGCTGCAAAACTGCCCGCAACGTCGTGGCGTGTGCACCCGCGTGTACACCACCACGCCGAAGAAACCGAACTCCGCACTGCGTAAGGTGTGCCGTGTTCGCCTGACCAATGGCTACGAAGTCGCCTCCTATATCGGCGGTGAAGGTCATAACCTGCAAGAGCACAGCGTGGTGCTGATCCGTGGCGGTCGTGTAAAGGACCTTCCGGGTGTGCGTTACCACACCGTGCGCGGTTCGCTGGATACCTCCGGCGTGAAGGACCGCAAGCAGGGTCGTTCCAAGTACGGCGCCAAGCGTCCGAAATAAGCAGCAATTTCTATTTATCTGAGTCGATAAGAGTAAGGTCGGGCGTAACCTGCGCGTTACCGTTCCGAGCTAACCTGAAGACCGTTTGAGGGCTTATCAATGCCAAGACGTCGTGTAGCAGCCAAGCGCGAGATCCTGGACGATCCGAAGTACGGAAGTCTGATCCTGGCCAAATTCATGAACCACGTGATGGAGAGCGGCAAGAAGGCCGTTGCCGAGCGTATCGTTTATGGCGCGCTGGACAAGGTCAAGGAACGCAAGAACAGCGACCCCCTGGAAATCTTCGAAAAAGCACTCGATGCCATCGCTCCGCTGGTCGAAGTGAAGTCCCGCCGTGTCGGCGGTGCTACCTACCAGGTTCCGGTCGAAGTTCGTCCTTCCCGTCGCAATGCGCTGGCCATGCGCTGGCTGGTAGACGCTGCGCGCAAGCGTGGCGAGAAATCCATGGCGCTGCGCCTTGCCGGCGAGCTGCTGGATGCTTTTGAAGGTAAAGGCGCTGCTGTCAAGAAGCGCGAAGACGTGCACCGTATGGCTGAAGCCAACAAGGCCTTCTCGCACTACCGCTTCTAAATCAAGCGCAACTTTTACGAGGACCTTATTGTGGCCCGTACTACCCCTATCAACCGCTACCGTAACATCGGTATCTGCGCCCACGTCGACGCGGGCAAGACCACCACGACGGAGCGGATTCTGTTCTACACCGGCCTCAGCCACAAAATGGGTGAGGTGCATGACGGTGCAGCGACCACCGACTGGATGGTTCAGGAGCAGGAGCGTGGTATCACCATTACCTCCGCTGCTGTCACGACTTTCTGGCAGGGTTCGCGCGGTCAGTATGACAAGTATCGCGTAAACGTCATCGATACCCCCGGTCACGTGGACTTCACCATCGAAGTGGAGCGCTCGCTGCGCGTGCTCGACGGTGCGGTCGTGGTGTTCTGCGGTACCTCCGGTGTCGAGCCGCAGTCCGAGACCGTATGGCGTCAGGCCAACAAGTACGGCGTGCCGCGCATCGTCTACGTGAACAAGATGGACCGCCAGGGTGCCAACTTCCTGCGCGTCGTCGGTCAGATCAAGCAGCGTCTGGGGCATACCCCGGTGCCGGTGCAGCTGGCCATTGGTGCCGAAGACAACTTCGAAGGCCAGATCGACCTGATCAAGATGAAGGCGATCTACTGGAACGAAGACGACAAGGGCACCAGCTACCGCGAGGAAGAGATTCCGGCGGAGCTGCAGGCCATGGCCGAAGAGTATCGCTCCAACATGGTCGAGGCGGCTGCCGAGGCTAACGAAGAGCTGATGAACAAGTATCTCGAAGAGGGCGACCTGTCCGTCGAAGAGATCAAGGCCGGCCTGCGTCAGCGTACCATCGCCTGCGAAATCGTTCCGGCCGTCTGCGGTTCCTCGTTCAAGAACAAGGGCGTGCCGCTGGTTCTCGATGCCGTGATCGACTTCCTGCCGGCGCCGACCGAGATTCCCGCGATCCAGGGTGTCAACCCGGACAACGAGGAGCAGGTCGACGAGCGTCATGCGAGCGACGACGAGCCGTTCTCGGCGCTGGCATTCAAGATCGCGACCGACCCGTTCGTCGGTACCCTGACCTTCACCCGTGTCTACTCGGGCGTGCTTTCTTCCGGTGACTCGGTGGTCAACTCGGTCAAGGGCAAGAAGGAGCGCGTCGGCCGGATGGTGCAGATGCACGCCAACCAGCGCGACGAGATCAAGGAATGCCGTGCCGGCGACATCGCCGCGCTGATCGGTATGAAGGATGTCACCACCGGTGACACCCTCTGCTCGATCGAGAAGCCGATCATCCTCGAGCGCATGGACTTCCCGGAGCCGGTCATTTCGGTGGCCGTCGAGCCGAAGACCAAGGCTGACCAGGAGAAGATGGGTATCGCGCTGGGCAAGCTGGCCCAGGAAGACCCGTCGTTCCGCGTCAAGACCGACGAAGAAACCGGCCAGACCATCATCTCCGGTATGGGTGAGCTGCACCTGGATATCCTCGTTGACCGTATGAAGCGAGAGTTCAACGTCGAGGCCAACATCGGCAAGCCGCAGGTGTCCTACCGCGAAACCATCACCAAGGACAGTGTCGAGATCGAAGGCAAGTTCGTTCGTCAGTCCGGTGGTCGTGGTCAGTTCGGTCATTGCTGGATCCGTTTCTCGGCTCCGGACGTGGACGAGAAGGGCAACATCACCGAAGGTCTGGTGTTCAGCAACGAAGTCGTGGGCGGTGTGGTTCCGAAGGAATACATTCCGGCGATCCAGAAGGGCATCGAAGAGCAGATGAAGAACGGCGTCGTTGCCGGTTATCCGCTGATCGGCCTGAAGGCGACCGTATTCGATGGCTCCTACCATGACGTCGACTCCAACGAGATGGCGTTCAAGGTTGCCGCCTCCATGGCGACCAAGCAGCTGGCCCAGAAGGGCGGCGGCAAGGTGCTTGAGCCGATCATGAAGGTCGAAGTGGTGACCCCTGAGGACTATATGGGCGACGTGATGGGTGACCTGAACCGTCGTCGCGGTCTGATCCAGGGTATGGAAGACTCGGTCTCCGGCAAGGTTATCCGCGCCGAGGTTCCGCTCGGAGAAATGTTCGGTTATGCAACCGACGTTCGTTCCATGTCTCAGGGTCGCGCCAGCTACTCCATGGAATTCTCCAAATACGCTGAGGCTCCGGCGAATATCGTCGAGACGCTCGTCAAAAAACAAGGTTGATTCAGCCCTTTAAGTAAGAGGTTTACTGTCGTGGCTAAGGAAAAA
>NZ_AZSV01000095.1:0-16262 GCF_000582595.1 Pseudomonas sp. BAY1663 | reverse complement strand
GCACCCTGGCGCTGGGCATCGCCGCGCTCAACCCGGCCTGGGCATGGGCCGCCGACCTGCCCAGCGGCGGGCAGGTCGTCCTCGGCAACGGGCAAATCGGCACGCCCTCAGCCAGCCAGATGGTCATCGACCAGGCCAGCGGCAAGCTCGCCATCAACTGGCAGAGCTTCGATATCGGCGCCGGCCACAAGGTCACCTTCAACCAGCCGGGCAGCGACTCCATCGCGCTGAACCGCGTATTGGGTTCGGATGGCTCGACCATCATGGGCCAGCTCGATGCCAACGGCCGGGTATTCCTGGTCAACCCCAACGGCGTACTGTTCGGCGCCGGCGCGCAGGTCAACGTCGGCGCCTGGTGGCCTCGACGCTGGACATCAGCAACGAGGATTTCGCCGCCGGCAATTACCGATTCAAGGGCGATGGCTCCAACGCCTCCGTCATCAACCAGGGCACGCTCATGGCCAGTGACGGCGGCGCCGTGGCCCTGCTCGGCGGCACGGTCAGCAACCAGGGCGTGATCGTCGCCAATAGCGGCACGGTGGCGCTGGCGGCGGGCAATGCCGTGACCCTGGACTTCGCCGGCGACGGGCTGCTCAACGTGCAGGTCGACGAGGCCACGAAGGATGCCCTGGTGGAGAACCGCCAACTGATCCAGGCCGACGGCGGGCAGGTGCTGCTGACCGCCCAGGCGGCGGACGCGCTGCTCAGGACCGTGGTCAACAACGACGGCATCATCGAAGCGCGGACGCTGGGCGAGAAGAACGGCAAGGTCGTGCTGAACGGCGGCGACGAGGGCAGCGTGCAGGTGGCCGGCACCCTGGACACCAGCGCCACCACCGGCCAGGGCGGTGCCATCGAGGTGACGGGAGCGAACGTCGCCCTGGCCGATGCCACCCTGGACGCCTCCGGCGCCACTGGCGGCGGCAGCGTCAAGGTCGGCGGCGACTGGCAGGGCACCGGCACCCTGACCCGCGCGCAGGCCACCACGGTGGACGCGGCCAGCACGCTCAAGGCCGACGCCACGCACAACGGCGACGGCGGCACGGTCGTCGTCTGGTCCGACCAGCACACCAGCTACCAGGGCCATATCAGCGCCAAAGGCGGCGCGCAGGGCGGCGATGGCGGCCAGGCGGAAGTCTCCGGCAAGGCGGTTCTGGGCTTCACCGGCACCGTGGACCTCTCCGCCGCCCACGGCGCCTTCGGCGACCTGCTGCTGGACCCGTACGACCTCACCATCAGCAGCGGCACAGGGGGTAGCGCCACTGCCACGGCGGACGACTCCACCTTGGGCGCGGACACCCTCGAAGGGCTGCTGGCCGACGCCAACGTCACCGTCTCCACCGGCACGGCCGGCAGCCAGAATGGCGACATCACCGTAGCCTCGGCGGTGAGCTGGGACGCCAATACCACGCTGACCCTGAACGCGGCGGGCAATATCGACATCGACGCGGCCATCACCGCCAGCGGCGAAAGCGCCGGGCTGGCGTTGAACTACGGCGGCACCGAGGGCGTCGCCGGCGCCACAGCCGCCAGTGGCACCGACTACAACGTCAACGCGCCCGTCACCCTCTCCGGCGCTGATGCCACGCTGAGCATTAATGGCAGCGACTACACCCTGATCCACTCGATGGAGCAACTGGACGCCATCGACAGCACCGGTCTCTCCGGTCACTACGCCCTGGCGCAGGATCTAGATGCCAGCGATAGCCCCTACACCAGCGCGCTGGTGGGCATCGACGCGGCCAATGCCTTCACCGGCACCTTCGCCGGGCTGGGACACGCCATCGGAAACCTGACCATCAGCGCCTCCGGCAGCGACTACGTCGGCCTGTTCGGCTACACCGGCAGCGGCAGTACCCTGCGCGACGTTGGGCTGCAAGGCGGCAGCGTGACCGGCAACAGCTACGTCGGCGGGCTGGTCGGTTACAACGATGGCGGCAGCATCGTGGACGCCTACGCCACCGTCGATGTGACCGGCGCCCACGTCACCGGCGGGCTGGTCGGCGCCAACGTCGGCGGCGGCAGCATCCTGCGCGCCTACGCCACTGGCTGGGTCAATGCCACCGCCTCGGAAGGATTGGGTTGGGCCGGCGGACTGATCGGACAGAACGCCGGCAGCATCAGCCAGTCCTACGCCAGCGGCGGCGTCACCGGCGACTACTACGTTGGCGGGCTGGTCGGTCACAACGGCAACGGCACCGTCACCGATAGCTATGCCCTGGGCAATGTCCACGGCCAATGGGACGTCGGTGGCTGATCGGCTACAACGTCGGCGGCACGGCCACTAACGTCTATGCCGCAGGCCGGGTGACGCGCAACTGGCAGGGCGGCGGCGGCCTCTCGGCACTGGTCGGCTATGCTGGCACCGTCACCAATGGCTACTGGAACAGCGACACCACCGGCATTTCCGGCGGCCTGACCACGGCGCAATTGCAGGCCGGACTTCCCGACGGCTTCGATCCGGCCATCTGGAACATCGTTACCGGCCAGAGCTACCCCTATCTGAGCTGGCAGTTCGCCGCCGGCAGCACGCCGGTGACCCTTTCCGGCATCTCCGACTACTCCAACGCTTCCGGCACCAACAGCACCAACAGCAGTCACAGCATCAGCGTCTACGCCGACGACGCTCTGCTGGGCAGTTCCGGCATTGGCGCCAACGGTTACTACTACGTGCTGGCGTCAGCCGACAGCCTGCAAGACAGCGCTGTGACCATGATGGAGAAGACCACCCCGAATAGCAGCGCCATCTGGTCCGCGCGCCTGCGCGACCATGTGAGCGGCGGCACCGACGACCTCGACCTCAACTACGGCTGGCTGACCATCGACGCCGGAGCCGATGCCGAGGCATTCTCGCAGCTCGACAGCCTCATCGAGGCAGCCGGCTTCACCGACGCCCTGCAGGCCCTGAGAAGCTGGCGCTTGAATGTCGCCGCCAGCGACTTCGCCTTGGACGAAAACATCATCCTGGACGATGGCGCCCTGGCACTCAACGGCGGCAGCGACACCACCTTCACGCCCGAGGCCGGCATCGACGTCGGCACCTTCCAGCTCGAGGGCGGCCACTGGTACGAAGTCGGCGCGCTGAGCAGCTTCCAGGCCGGCAACTTCCAATTGCTCGGCGGCACCTTCCTTCGCGCCAGCGGCGGCGCAGGCACGACCGACGCCCCCTGGCAACTGATCGATGTCTACGGCCTGCAGGGCATGGACGGCTTCCTCGCCGGGCATTTCGCTCTGGCCAACGACATCGATGCCAGCGGCACCCTGGGCTGGTCGCGGATCACCGACGACGCTTACTGGAGCGGGTTCGATCCGATCAGCGATGCCGCCAGCCCCTTCACCGGCAGCCTCGATGGCAACGGTTACAGCATCCGCGGCCTGAGCATCTACCGCTACGACGGCAGCGCCGTCGGCTTGTTCGGTGTCACCGGTGCCGGCAGCGTGATCCGTGACCTCGGCCTGGTGGCCACCGTCCCCTACGCGGCGGAGTACCCGGAATATGCAGGCTACTACAGCACCTACGTCTACGGCACGGGCAACGTGGGTACCCTGGCCGGCATCAATGGCGGGCTGATCGAGAACGTCCAGGTACTGGGCATCGATCACGTCTATTCCGGCGGCGTCTACGGTAGTTCCTCGACCGGCGGCCTGGTCGGCCTCAACGAAAGCACCGGGGTGATCCACAACGCCTACGCCACCACCACCGTCACCAGCGACGGTGGCTATGCGGGCGGCCTGGTCGGCCAGAACCTGGGCAGCATCGAGAACAGCTACGCCACCGGCACAGTCGATGGCGAAGGCCGTATCGGCGGACTGGTGG
This sequence comes from Pseudomonas sp. BAY1663, assembly GCF_000582595.1. Lineage (NCBI taxonomy): Bacteria > Pseudomonadati > Pseudomonadota > Gammaproteobacteria > Pseudomonadales > Pseudomonadaceae > Pseudomonas > Pseudomonas sp. BAY1663. The sequence continues at coordinate 12,445 of NZ_AZSV01000095.1, read as the reverse complement.
GACTGAACAGCGGCAGCATCAGTGCCAGCTACGCCGCCGGCGTAGTGGCCGGTGGCACCGATGTCGATGGCGAGATCGGTGGTCTGGTGGGTGAGAACCGGGGCACGGTGGCCAACAGCTACGCCAGCGGCGATGTCAGCGGGCGCGGCGACATCGGCAGCCTGGTGGGCTACAACAACGATGGCAGGGTGCAGGACAGCTATGCCCTTGGCACGGCCAGTGGTGACGGCATCGTCGGCGGTCTGGTGGGCTGGAACGGCGGCACGGTGGAGACCAGCTTCTATGCCACCACCGACGCCAACGGTGCCGACATCACCGCCGGCCTGAGCGAGGACGACATCGCGCGTGCCGGTACGCCCAAGACCCATGCCGAGCTGATCAACCTGTCCACCTTCGCCGACGCCGGCTGGAGCATCGACGACGAAGGCGGCACCGGCCTGACCTGGCGCATCTACGAAAGCAGCACCACACCGCTGCTGCGCAGCTTCCTGACCGCGGCGACCGTGACTGTGGACGGCAGCCTAGGCAGCAAGACCTACGACGGTAGCGCCGCCAGCGGCAGCTTGGGTAGCTACGCCGCGTCGCTGGCGGATGGCAGCAGCGCCGACACAGGGTTGATCGACGGCACGCTGGACTACGCCACCACTGGCGCCAATGCCGACGACTACACCCTGGCCGATGGCACCTTGACCCTGGGCGGCCTGCATTCCGGCCAGCAGGGCTATGACATCAGCTATGCCGGCACGGCCAGCTACGTCATCAACAAGGCCACGCTGACCTACGTGGCCAACGCCGCCAGCAGCACCTATGGCCAGCTCCCCACCGGCCTGACCGGCACGGTGACCGGCTTCGTCAACGGCGAGACCCAGGCCAGCGCCACCACCGGCAACCTGGCCTTCGGTACCATCGCAACCGGCCAGAGCAATGTCGGCAGCTACGCCATCGACGGCGGCGGGCTGAGCGCGGACAACTACGTGTTCGTACAGGATTCGAGCAACGCCACCGCGCTGACCATCGACCCGGCGGCGCTGACCATCACCGCCAACAACGACAGCAAGACCTACGGTCAGACCGCGAATCTGTCCGGCTACGATATCGACGGCCTGGTCAACGGCGACAGCGTGAGCCGCGTCGATCTGTCCAGCAGCGGCAGCGCGGCGACCGCAACGGTGGGCAGCTACACGATCAGCGCGGCCAACGCCGACGGCTCGGGCCTGTCGAACTACGACATCACCTATGTCGATGGCACGCTGACCGTCGGCAAGGCCGGGCTGACCATCACCGCCAACGACGCCAGCAAGACCTACGGGCAGACCGCGAACCTGTCCTACACCGCCAATGGCCTGGTCAACGGCGACAGCGTGAGCAGCGTCGACCTGTCCAGCAGCGGCAGCGCGGCGACCGCAACGGTGGGCAGCTACACGATCAGCGCGGACAACGCCGACGGCACGGGCCTGTCGAACTACGACATCACCTATGTCGATGGCACGCTGACCGTCGGCAAGGCCGGCTTGACCATCACCGCCAACGACGCCAGCAAGACCTACGACGGCCTGGCCTGGAGCAGAGGCAACGGGGTGAGCTACAGCGGCTTCGTCAATGGCGAGGACGCGTCCGTGCTCGACGGCACGCTGGTCTACGGTGGCAGCGCCCAGGGTGCCGTGAATGCCGGCCGCTACAGTCTCACGGCCAGCGGCCTGAGCGCCGGCAACTATGCCATCAGCTACGTCGACGGCACGCTCGTCATCAGCGGACAGCCCGTTGTCGAGCCGACCCTGCCACCGCCCAGCGCACCGCCAGCCTATGGCGACATCCTCGCCTCGCTGACCTTCGCGCGCAGCGAAGACTTGCGCCGCGCCGAGCCCACCGACACCCCGCTGCCCTACCAGGTCGTCGCCAGCGGCATTCAACTACCGGAAGGAATCTGACCATGCGTGTGGCCCCCAGCCTGTTGTCCGCAACCCTGCTCTCCACCTCGATAACGGTCGCCCAGGCGCAAGTCGCCCCGGATGCGGGCCAATCGATCCGCGATATCGAACAGACCCCGCTGCAATTGCCGCCCCGGCAGACCCTGGAACTGAACCTGCCCGACGCTCCGTCCAGCGAAGTCAAGGCCGGCGGGCCCAGCCTGCAAGTCAATGGCTTTACCCTGCAAGGCAACAGTGTCATCGCCAGCGACGAACTGCTGCCCCTGCTCGCCGACCTGCAAGGCCGCACGGTTTCCCTCGGCGAACTGCAGGCCGGCGCCAACCGCATCACCCTGCTGTACCGCGAGCGCGGCTATCCCCTGGCCCGCGCCTACCTGCCGGCCCAGGAGATCGACGGCGGCATCGTGCGCATCGCCGTGCTCGAAGGCCGTTACGGCGAGGTGCGGCTGGACAACCAGTCGCGCCTCAAGGGCGCGGCCCTGGCCCCGCTGGGCGCCTTGCAAGCCGGCGACGCGGTGCGCTCCGCGCCGCTGGAGCGCAGCCTGCTGCTCCTGCAGGACACCCCCGGCGTGGAAGTGAAATCCACCCTCAAGCCCGGCGCCTCGGTCGGCGCCACCGACCTGCTGGTGGACGTGCAGCCCGGCCCGCTGGTCTCCGGCTCGGTGGATGCCGACAACTACGGCAACCGCTTCACCGGCGAATACCGCCTCGGCGGCACGTTGAACCTCAACAGCCCCCTGGGCCTGGGCGACCGGCTGTCCCTGCGCGCCATGGGTTCGGACGAGGATCAGCACTACTACCGCGCCGCCTACCAGTTGCCCATCGGCCCCTGGGCCACCCAGGTGGGCGTGGCCTACTCGGACATGGACTACCAACTGGCCAAGGACTTCGGCGACCTGGATGCCCACGGCAACGCGCGCATCGCCAGTGTCTATGCGATCCAGCCCTTGATCCGTTCGCGCGACTTCTCGCTGTTCGCCCAGTTGCAGTTCGACGACAAGCGCCTGAAGGACGACATCGACCTGTTCGCGTCCAAGAGCGACAAGCGCTCGCGCGTGGTCACCGCCGCGCTCAACGGCAACGCGCGCGACAGCCTGCTGGGCGGCGGCCTCAGCAGCTTCGCCCTGGCCTGGAGCCAGGGCAGCCTGAACATCGACGGCGAGCTGGAACAACTGATCGACGACCTCAGCGCCGGCACCCGCGGGCGCTTCCACAAGCTCAACCCGAGCCTGGTGCGCCTGCAGCGCCTGAGCGACCGCTTCAGCCTGTACGCCCAGGTGCAGGGCCAGTGGAGCGACGCCAACCTGGACAGTTCGGAAAAACTCAGCCTCGGCGGCGCCTACGGCGTGCGCGCCTACCCGCAGGGCGAAGCCAGCGGCGACCAGGGCTGGCTGGCCAACCTCGAGCTGCGCTATGCGCTGACGCCGGCCTGGCAGCTCAACACCTTCGTCGACCACGGCCAGGTGCGGCTGAACAAGGACAGCTGGAGCAACGGCGACAACCACCGCAGCCTGTCGGCTGCCGGCGTCGGCGCGACCTGGGCCGACCACGGCTGGCGGATCAACGCCGTGGCGGCCTGGAAGCTCGGCAACGACGACCCGCAGAGCGACGTCGACCGCTCGCCACGGGTGTGGGCGCAGGTGGTGCGCTACTTCTGAGAACCTGTCCACGATCTACTGCGCGTCGGCCAGGCGGTCTTGGAAATGCCCTCGGAATGCTCATTTACAATGCAGAAACTCCGCTTCCTCGGGCATTTTCGCGGGGCCGCCCCAGGTCTTGCCTGGCTCTAGCTCGCGAGATCGTGAAGAGGTCCTCAGCCTGGTATGCCGGATACGCAACGCCCATCATCAAGACTGGCATTTGCCGCACCGGGGCAGACGAAAAACCCGTGCGCCCCGTGACCGCCCGGACAGCCAACCCTCCCTCTATCGCACCAAGCGGCGTAGAATCGCGGCATTCCTCGCCAACTATCCTCCGGCGGGCTTGTGAGCCCCGGCCGGGCGGGCGGTAACCCCCGCTGCGCACCGTGCCTTCCCCGAACTTTCGGCCATCTGCCGTTCGTCACCGGTCACAGACGCTCACGCAACGCACATAACCAGACACCTGATCTAGCCGCAGGAACCCGTCATGCCCGATTACCGCTCGAAAACCTCCACCCACGGCCGCAACATGGCCGGCGCCCGCGCCTGTGGCGCGCCACCGGGATGAAGGACGAAGACTTCAAGAAGCCGATCATCGCCATCGCCAACTCCTTCACCCAGTTCGTGCCCGGCCACGTGCACCTGAAGGACCTCGGCCAGCTGGTCGCCCGCGAGATCGAGAAGGCCGGCGGCGTGGCCAAGGAATTCAACACCATCGCGGTGGACGACGGCATCGCCATGGGCCACGACGGCATGCTCTATTCGCTGCCTTCGCGCGAGATCATCGCCGACTCGGTGGAATACATGGTCAACGCGCACTGCGCCGACGCCATCGTCTGCATTTCCAACTGCGACAAGATCACCCCCGGCATGCTGATGGCCGCGCTGCGCCTGAACATCCCGGTGGTGTTCGTCTCCGGCGGGCCGATGGAAGCCGGCAAGACCAGGCTGGCCAGCCACGGCCTGGACCTGGTCGACGCCATGGTGGTGGCCGCCGACGACTCCTGCTCCGACGAGAAGGTCGCCGAATACGAGCGCAGCGCCTGCCCGACCTGCGGCAGCTGCTCCGGCATGTTCACCGCCAACTCGATGAACTGCCTGGCCGAGGCCCTCGGCCTGGCGCTGCCGGGCAACGGCTCGACCCTGGCCACCCATGCCGACCGCGAGCAGCTGTTCCTGCGCGCCGGGCGCCTGGCCGTCGAGCTGTGCCAGCGCTACTACGGCGAAGACGACGAGTCGGTGCTGCCACGCAACATCGCCAGCCGCAAGGCATTCGAGAACGCCATGACCCTGGACATCGCCATGGGCGGCTCGACCAACACCATCCTGCACCTGCTGGCCGCCGCTCAGGAGGCCGAGGTCGACTTCGACCTGCGCGCCATCGACGCGCTGTCGCGCAAGGTGCCGCAGCTGTGCAAGGTGGCGCCGAACATCCAGAAGTACCATATGGAAGACGTGCATAGAGCGGGCGGCATCTTCAGCATCCTCGGCGAACTGGCTAGAGGCGGCCTGCTGCACACCGACGTCGCCACCGTGCACAGCCCGAGCATGGCCGAGGCCATCGCCCAGTGGGATATCACCCAGACCGACGACGAAGCCGTGCACACCTTCTTCAAGGCCGGTCCGGCCGGCATCCCCAGCCAGACCGCATTCAGCCAGGCAACCCGCTGGCCGAGCCTGGACCTGGACCGCGCCGAAGGCTGCATCCGCAGCGTCGAGCACGCCTACTCGCAGGAAGGCGGCCTGGCCGTGCTCTACGGCAACATCGCCCTCGACGGCTGCGTGGTGAAGACCGCTGGTGTCGACGAATCCATCCTGGTCTTCGAAGGCAACGCAAAGATCTACGAAAGCCAGGACAGCGCCGTGAAGGGCATCCTCGGCGACGAGGTGAAGGCCGGCGACATCGTCATCATCCGCTACGAAGGCCCCAAGGGCGGCCCGGGCATGCAGGAAATGCTCTACCCGACCTCGTACCTCAAGTCCAAGGGCCTGGGCAAGCAGTGCGCCCTGCTCACCGACGGCCGCTTCTCCGGCGGCACCAGCGGCCTGTCCATCGGCCACGCCTCGCCGGAAGCCGCCGCCGGCGGCGCTATCGGCCTGGTGCAGGACGGCGACAAGGTGCTGATCGACATCCCCAACCGCAGCATCAACCTGCTGGTTCGGATGAAGAGCTGGCGCACCGGCGCATCGCACAGGACAAGCTGGGCTGGAAACCCGCCGCCCCGCGCGCGCGCAAGGTGAGCACCGCCCTCAAGGCCTACGCCCTGCTCGCCACCAGCGCCGACAAGGGCGCGGTACGCAACAAGGCGTTGCTGGACGGCTGATGCCCGCGGCAAAAGCCCGGGCCTGATGCCGCCATGTTGTACACATAAACGTCAGGCAATGCGTTTCCCCTCTCCCACAGCGGGAGAGGGGGGCTAAATATGCTCGACTGACAATGCGCAGCATCGCGGCCCGACGCCGGGCTTCTTTATCGCCAGCCCGCGTGCGGCGTCCGGCCGCTGGCGGCGCATCGATTCGCACTGTTCCGATGGCGTTCGGGGCCGTAATATCGCGCCCTTTTGGACACCATCATGAGCGCTCTGGAAAATCGCCCCGCCTTCGACGCCCCGCATGATCTGCTCTACGGGCTCGACGACCGCCCGCGCCCCTGGCTGGCCTTCCTCGCCGCCCTCCAGCACCTGCTGGCGATCATCGTGCCCATCGTCACCCCTGGCCTGCTGATCTGCCAGGCCATCGGCGTTTCGCCCCGCGACACCAACGTCATCGTCTCGATGTCGCTGGTGATCTCCGGCATCGCCACCTTCGTCCAGTGCAAGCGTTTCGGCCCGCTCGGCGCCGGGTTGCTGATCGTCCAGGGCACCAGCTTCAACTTCGTCGGCCCGCTGATCGCCGGTGGCGTGCTGATGGTCAAGCAGGGCACGCCGGTCGAGGCGGTGATGGCGGCGATCTTCGGCGTGGTCATCGCCGGCTCCTTCATCGAGATGGGTGTGTCGCGCATCCTGCCGTTCGTCAAACGCCTGATCACCCCGCTGGTCACCGGCATCGTCGTGCTGATGATCGGCCTGACGCTGATCAAGGTCGGCCTGATCAGCATGGGCGGTGGCTATGCCGCGATGGGCAACGGCACCTTCGCCAACGGCGAGAACCTGCTGCTGTCGTGCGTGGTGCTGGGCGCCATCATCGTGCTCAACCGCCTGCCGCTGGCCTGGCTGCGCAGCTGCGCGATCATCATCGCCCTGGCCACCGGCTATGCGCTGGCGGCCTGGCTGGGCCGCCTGGACTTCACCGGCATGCGCGAAGCCGAGCTGTTCCAGGTGCCGATGCCGCTGCACTTCGGCCTGGGCTTCTCCTGGAGCCTGTTCATTCCCATGGTGGTGATCTATCTGGTCACCTCGCTGGAAGCCATCGGCGACGTCACCGCCACCAGCAAGATCTCCCGCCAGCCGGTCGAGGGCCCGCTGTGGATGCAACGCATCAAGGGCGGTGTGCTGGTCAACGGTGCCAACTCGCTGCTGGCCGGAATCTTCAACACCTTTCCCAGCTCGGTGTTCGCGCAGAACAACGGCATCATCCAGCTGACCGGCATCGCCAGCCGCTACGTCGGCATGTGGGTCGCGGTGCTGCTGATCGTGCTCGGCCTGTTCCCGGCTGTCGCCGGCGCACTGCAGGCGGTGCCCGAGCCGGTGCTCGGCGGCGCCGCCCTGGTGATGTTCGGCGCCGTGGCCGCGGCCGGGATCAACATCCTCGCGGGGGTGCAACTGGACCGGCGCGCGCTGCTGATCATCTCGGTGTCGCTGGCCCTCGGCCTGGGCTTCTCCCAGGTGCCGGAATTCCTCGCGCACCTGCCGGCTGCACTGCGCAACGTACTGGAATCCGGCGTGGCCACCGGCGGCATCTGCGCGCTGGTGATGAACTGGTTCCTGCCGGAAACGCCCACGTCCCGGCCCGCGCCGCTCTGAACGGCTGGGTCAGCCGGCGCCTTCGAGGCGCCGGCACACCTCATCGGCGATCGCCAGGCAGGCGGTCAGCCCCGGCGACTCGATGCCGAACAGGTTCACCAATCCGGGGACGCCGTGCTGCGCCGGGCCGTCGATGCGAAAGTCCGCCGCCGGCTCGCCCGGCCCGCTGATCTTCGGGCGGATGCCGCTGTAGGCCGGCTGCAGCGCACCGTCCGGCAGGCCCGGCCAGTAGCGGCGGATCGCCGCGTAGAAGCCCTCGGCGCGTTGCGGCTCGACCTGGTAATCGAGGCCGTCGACCCACTCCACGTCCGGGCCGAAGCGCGCCTGGCCGGCGAGATCCAGGGTCAGGTGCACACCCAGCCCGCCCGGCTCCGGCAGCGGATAGACCAGGTGAGTGAACGGCGTGCGTCCGGCGAGGCTGAAGTAGCTGCCCTTGGCGAAGAACTGCCGCGGCCGCCTGCGGCGGGCAGGCCGGCGGTACGGGCCGCCAGCAGCGGCGCGCCATGCCCGGCGCAGTTGACCAGGGTTCGCGCCAGCAACTGCAGCGGCTCGGCGCCACCGACCCGGACGCGCAATCCCGCATCCGTCAGCGCGATGCCTGCCACCGGCGCATTGAGCGCCAGCAGCGCGCCCTGGCTCTCGGCAGCGCCGAGCAGCGCCAGCATCAGCGCGTGACTGTCGACGATCCCGGTGCTCGGCGAGCGCAACCCGGCCACGGCCCGCAACTGCGGCTCCAGCGCCAGCAGCTCGGCGCCGGTGAGCCGCTGCAGGTCGTCGACGCCATTGGCCCGCGCATGCTGCTGCAATTGCGCCAGCGCGGCGAGCTGGGCGTCATCGCTGGCGACGATCAGCTTGCCGCAGCGCCGGTAGGGCACGCCGTGGCTGTCGCAGAAGGCGTACAGCGCCTGGCGTCCGGCCACGCACAAGCGCCCCTTGAGCGAGCCCTGCGGGTAGTAGATGCCGGCATGGATGACCTCGCTGTTGCGCGCGCTGGTGGCCGTGCCGATGGCCGCCTCGGCCTCCAGCAGCAACACCTCGCGCCCGCCCAGCGCCAATGCGCGGGCCACCGCCAGCCCGACCACCCCGGCGCCCACCACTACACAGTCCACCCGCTCCATGCCTTGCTCCTCAGCCGTTCCGGCCAAGCCTGCCGCAACCAGGGCGGCGGGCCAAGGGTCCAATGGCCTATCCGGCAGCTTTTCGAGGAAAACCCGGCATGCGCATCGGCCTGATCTCCGACACCCACGGCCTGCTCCGCCCCGAGGCGCTGGCGGCCCTGCAGGGGTGCCAGCAGATCATCCATGCCGGCGACATCGGCAAACCGGCGGTGCTCGACGGCCTGCGGGCGATCGCCCCGCTGCAAGCCATCCGCGGCAATATCGATAGCGGCGACTGGGCGCTCGCGCTGCCCGAACGGCTGGACCTGCGCATCGGCGGCCTCACCCTGCACGTGCTGCACGACCTCAAGCAGCTGGACATCGACCCGCTCGCCGCCGGCATCGACGTGGTGATCGCCGGCCACTCGCATCGGCCGAAGGTCGAACGACGCGACGGCGTGCTCTACGTCAACCCCGGCAGCGCCGGACCGCGGCGTTTCAGCCTGCCCATCGGCCTGGCCTTGCTGGAGCTGGAAGAGGGCCAAGCGCAAGTCGAACTGATGACGCTCAGCTGACGCCCATGTAGCGCCCGGCGCGGTGGTTGATCGCCAGCACCAGGTTCAGCGCCACCGCGCCGAGTACGGACAGGACAACCTTGTCCGCCGGCACGATGAATACCGCCGCCAGCACGATCGACGCATCGATGCCCATCTGCACGGTGCCGGCGCGCAGGCCGAAACGCTCCTGCAGGAACAGCGCGAGGATGTTCACCCCGCCGAGGCTGGCACGGTGGCGAAACAGGATCAGCAGGCCAATGCCGATGACGAAGCCACCGAAGACCGCCGCATAGACCAGGTTGAGCTCGGTGAAGCGCACCCATTGCGGGGTCAGCTCGGCGAACAGCGAGACCAGCCCCACCGCGCAGACGGTGCGCAGGGTGAAGGTCCAGCCCATGCGCCAGATCGCCAGCGCGTAGAACGGCAGGTTGAGCAGGAAGAAGGCCGGGCCGAACGACCAGCCGGCCAGGTACTTGAGCAGGAAGGCCAGGCCCACGGTGCCGCCGGTCAACAGCCCGGCATGGCTGTAGAAGGCGATGCCGAGGGCGACCAGCGCGGTGCCGGTGAGCAACGCCAGGGCGTCCTCCCAGAGCGGATGACGGACGAATATCGCGGCGACGCGCTCGGCTTCCGCGGCTTCGGATTCGGTTGGCTGCATCGAAGGTGGTCTCGTTACGGCGACGGCGCGCCAGGGTAGAACCTGCCGCCCGCAGCGGCATTGGCGACGATCAAGTGGCGGCGATGCCGCTCAGCGCCGTTCCCAGGTTTCGAAACGATAGGCCGGCGCCTCGCCCTCGGCCGGCTGCGCCTGGCTGTCGACGCATTGCCATTCGGCTTCGTCGAACGCCGGGAAGAAGGCGTCGCCCTCGGGGCGGGCCTCGATGCGGGTCAGATACAGCCGCTGCGCCCGCGCCAGCGCCTGCGCGTACAACTGCGCACCGCCGATCAGCATCAGCTCGCCGGCGCCCTGCTCGCGCGCCCACTGCTCGGCGCGCAGCAGCGCCGCGTCCAGCCCGGTGAAGGCTTCCGCGCCATCGAGCTGCAGCTCCGGCTGGCGGCTGACCACCAGGTTGAGCCGGCCCGGCAGCGGGCGGCCGAGCGAGTCCCAGGTCTTGCGACCCATGATGATCGGCTTGCCGAGGGTCATGGCCTTGAAGTGCCGGAGGTCGGCCGGCAGGTGCCAGGGCATGCGGTTGTCGAGGCCGATCACGCGGTTGTCCGCGAGCGCGGCGATCATGGCGAGGGGGAGGCGGGTCTGGTTCATGGCGGCGAGCATAACAGAGCGCCGCGTCGTCCTGCAGCGCCAGCCGTTCGTCGGCTGCAGCGCCTGGAAACGTCGGCGACAGCGCGGCGTCAGAGCCCGGTCATGCAATGGGCCCAGGCTATGATTTCCAATCCGAGGAGATGCCGACATGGCCCGCACCACCACCGCTTCCCTTCGCCACTGGCTCGCCGCCTGCAGCCTGCTGCTGCCGCTCGCCGGCTTCGCCGCCCCGGCCGACAGCACGGCGCAGCGTCACGCCGAACCGGCCCCGCTGGTGATTGCCCACCGCGGCGCCAGCGGCTACGTGCCGGAGCACACCCTGGCGGCCTACGCCCTGGCGGTGTTCCAGGGCGCCGACTACATCGAGCCGGATCTGGTGATGACCCGCGACGGCAGATCGTCGCCCGCCACGACAACGAACTGGGGCTGACCACCGACGTCTCCCGCCACCCCGAGTTCGCCGACCGCAAGCGCACCCAGCAGGTCGACGGCGTCACCCTCACCGGCTGGTTCAGCGAGGACTTCACCCTCGCCGAGCTGAAGACCCTACGCGCCATCGAGCGCATCCCGGAAATCCGCCCGGGCAACGCCCGCATGGACGGCAGCCTGGAAATCCCGACCCTGCAGCAGATCATCGACCTGGTGAAAACCCTGCAGCTCAGCCAGGGCCGGCGCATCGGCCTGTACCCGGAAACCAAGCATCCGACCCACTTCCGCCAGCTCGGCCTGGCGATGGAAAAGCCGCTGGTGCGCATCCTCACCCGCAACGGCTACGTCGGCCGGCAGGCACCGGTGTACATCCAGTCCTTCGAGGTGGACAACCTCAAGACCCTGAGCCGCCTGACCCAGTTGCGCCTGGTCCAGCTGTTCGGCTCCGGCCAACCCTACGACCAGCAGGTGCGCGGCAGCGAACTGACCTACGCACGGATGGCGACCCCGGCCGGATTGAAGGCGATCGCCCGCTACGCGGCCGGCGTCGGCCCGGACAAGGGCTATCTCATCCCGCGCGACGCCAACGGCAACCTGGGCGCGCCGACCCGCTTCGTCGCCGACGCCCACGCCGCCGGACTCAAGGTGCACCCCTATACCTTCCGAGCCGAGAACGCCTTCCTCCCGACCGGCCTGCGCAGCAGCGACCAGCCGACCGCACGCGGCGAGATCGAAACGGAAATTCGCGCCTTTCTCGACGCCGGCATCGACGGCCTGTTCATCGACCAGCCGGATATCGCGGTAAAGGTTCGCGCTGAGGTTGAGCGAAGGGAGTAAGGATGCCAAAGAAAGGGGCGGCAGGGACGCCGCCCCAACAATCACTGGCGGATGGCGATCTTCTTCAGGTTCTCGTTGATCTTGAACATCACGATCAGCAGTTCACACCACAGCCGCGTGCCAACCAATCCGCCTACCAGGATGGCAAGGCCGAACCAGAAGCCTCCGCCAAAAACACCGAACATGGCGGCGATACCGCAAACGATGACAGCCAGCAGTCCCACCCAGTACAGGAGGGTGATGATCTTGGGCGTCAGCATAGCGTCGAAGAAGAAGATATCTTTCATGGCAAAGTCCTTTTTCAAGTGCAGGAAGGCGTGCCAGCGTTGCTTGGCGAACCGGCCTATCCCTGGCTGGTGATGCGGCGAACCGCGAGCCGATCGTTGAGCGGCGACGCATCCTACAGAACGCTTCAGCCTGACGGCTTGACCGATTTCACTCTTCCGGCGTGCGACGCTATTCTCTGGACCAAGCCCCTCCATGAGAAGCCGCGTGTCCGCTACTTCATCGCCCGTTGCCGAATTAGCCAGCCCCCTCGACCGCCTCTGGCTGACCGAAGCCGTGCGCCTGCGCGAAGAGCAGGCCGGGCCGCTGGAGGACAAGGAAGCCATTCGCCAGGCTCGCGCCCGGGGCGGCGACCTGGCGGCGCTGATCGAACACCGCGCGCTCTGGCTGGCGCGCCGCGACGGCCTGCTCGATGCCCTGCAACACTGGCGCCAGGCGTGCGCCTG
>NZ_AZSV01000094.1:0-16902 GCF_000582595.1 Pseudomonas sp. BAY1663 | reverse complement strand
CTTTTGGGCGGGCCTTGCGGCCTGCAATCGCCGCGAGGGCGCGCCTCCCACGGGGCTCGGTGTGCACTTGCTGCTTTTTTGTGGGAGGCAGACCCGGGGTGATGCTTTTGAGCTTTTGGGCAGGCCTTGCGGCCTGCGATCGCCGCGAGGGCGCGCCTCCCACGGGGTTGGGATGGGGCTTGTTGCTTCGGTGGGAGGCCGGCCCGACCCCGGGGCGATGCTTCAGGACCTTGGCACTTTGTAGAGCGACTTGCCGACTCGTGCGATGTGATCGAGTAGCTGTGGGTTGTCGATCTGGTGATGCAGCGAGAGATCGATCTTGTAGGGTAGAAGCAGATCATCCAGCGCCAGTTCGATGTCGAGCAGGTCATGGTGCGAAAGCTCATCGCCCTTGAGCGTCAGGTCGATGTCCGAGCCAGGCCGGAAAGTACCCTTGGCCCGAGAGCCATACAGGATGGCTTCGGAAATTTTGGGAAACTTCCCGAAGGTATTCCTGATCGACTGGATATCTGTTTCCGGGAGCCCGGTATTATCGATGCTCATATGGCTGATTCGGCACGTTCTGCTAGCGTTCTCTCCAAAGCCTTGAGCAATGGATGATGCTGCATCTGGATATTGGCAAGGATCGCTTCGGCCGTTTCCTCATTGTAGGTATGCGAGGTTCGATTGCGATCCGTAAGCATATGCATCCAGCCGTGGCCATCGCAGATCAGGCCTCTGCCGAACGCTTCGCGAATGGCGTCGCGTGAACCAACGATGCCGTCGATACCTTGCCAGACAAGAAAGTCCTTCAGCGTATTCCAGCCAAGCTCGTAGCAATATTCGAAGCCTTGGATAACGCCTTGCTTTTCCAGTTTCGATAAGTTGCGCTGCTGCATGAGCGCCATGGCTTCGTCAAGTTGACTGAGCGCTTTGCTGAAGTTATTCAGGCGTTGCTGCCAGCGCACATCGATGTTGTTCATTGATTGCCTATCCATGCTGGTTTCATGCATATCCTACAGCTTGCCAGCCGGCAGGCCTATTTGTTGGTGTCCGCTCCAAGGGCTCGGAATGCTGGACGCTGAACCTGATCTTGGCAGGCCTTCGGCCTGCGATCACCGCGAGGGCGCGCCTCCACCTGGGGGGGGTGTTGCTTCGGTGGGGACCGGGCCCTTGGGGTGAGCTTTGGGTTTGTGGCAGGCCTCGCGGCCTGCAATCGCCGCGAGGGCGCGCCTCCCACAGGGGGCTGTGCGGGGCTTGCTGCTTTTGTGGGAGGCCCGACCTCGGGGCGATGCTTTTTGCTTTTCTGGCTGGGCTATTCGATTTCTCCGGGGGTGGCCCTTATGCGCTTTTCAGTGCCGGGCGTCTTGTTCCGGCATGCTCAGCAGCTGTTTTTCGTGGTTCCAGTCGAAGGGCTCGTTGTTCTGCTCGGCTTCGTAGCGGCGTTCCTCGAGGGCCTGGAAGATGGCGATTTCTTCGTCGGGCATGTAGTGCAGGCAATCGCCGCCGAAGAACCAGAGCAGGTCACGCGGTACCAGATGGGCGATTTGCGGGTAGCGATGGAAGACCTGGCAGATCAGGTCCTGGCCCATGTGCCGTTCTTCCGGCACGTTCTGCAGATTCATGATCAGTTCATCGAAGCGTTCGAGAAACAGCGCGTGGCTCTCCTCCGAGACTTGTTCGGCTTCGCCCATGGCGAGCAGGATGCCGCGTAGATGGGCCAGCAGGGCCAGGTTGTGATCGTGGTAGGGATTGGCCATGGTGCACCTGTGTCGATTCGTGAGGGCGCGATTATAGGCGTGCGCGCCAAGGAATGGGCTTGTCCGATTGACTCCCTGAAAATGTGAGGGTTCGTTTTGCGACTGGTAGGAGCGTGAATGCCGGCTCTGCCGTTCACTTTCTCTCTCGTTGGGCTTCGTTGCTGCGCAACTCAACCCAACCTACGCGTTATGGCTACACAGACTGCCTACAGTCGCTAGCTTCGAAAGATGAAATACACCGCCCCGACCAGACATAGGCCTGCCCACAAGTAATCCAGCTTCAGTGGCTGTTGCATGTAGAGAACGCTGAAGGGGACGAAAATGGCCAACGTGACCACTTCCTGCATGATCTTCAATTGGCTGATCGACAGTTCGGTGTAGCCGATACGGTTTGCCGGCACCATCAGCATGTATTCGAAGAATGCAATCCCCCAGCTGATCAGGCTGCCATGAGCCAGGGCTTGCCGCTCAGGCTCTTCAGGTGGCCATACCAGGCGAATGTCATGAACAGGTTGGAGCAGCAGAGCAGGGCGGCGGTTTGCAGCCAGACGGGCATGAAGGTGCACTCACGAGGAAGACGCGCAAGCCTATTCTCGGCTCGCCCGGCCTGCAACCGTCGAATCTGGCGTCCTGCAGGTGGGCCGGATTATTATCGCGCCCCCCGTTTGTGCTGGATGGTAGTTCATGGATTGCCGCCCTGGTTGTGGTGCCTGTTGCATCGCTCCTTCCATCAGTTCACCGATGCCTGGTATGCCGCATGGCAAGGCTGCAGGTGAGCGTTGTATTCATTTGTCGTCGCAGTTTCTCTGCCTGCTTTTCGGTGACCCGCAGCGGCCTGCGGTCTGTTCGGCATTTGCTGCTGATCCGGTCGTTTGTGGCGCAAGCCGGGATGAGGCCATTCGTTTGTTGGGCTGGTTGGAACAGGCCACCGCTTGAGTGGTCTTCACGCTGGGATAAGAACAAGGCTCTGTCCCAATTGCGTGCTGCTCGAAGTGTCGAGATGTTCTGAACTGTAGGGGCGGCCGTGCCCGCGAAGCTTTGCGCGCTGGAATATTCGTGGGCATGGTCCGCTCCTGCAGAGGGTACGTCTATCCGCAACAGCCAGCTCAGACATAGCCAAGAACAAAGAGGTGTGCGATGGGGTTCAAGATGCGGTATCTGGTTGCCGGCATGCTGTGCCTGGCGTCTTGCTGGGCTCAGGCTGCCGATGACTGGCAACTGGCGAAGGACGAAAACGGAATCAAGGTCTATCTACGGGCAGTTCCCGGTTCGCCATACAAGGCATACCGGGGCGTCACGGTGATCGATACCGATATGCAAACGCTGCGTCGCCTGATGGAGAACGCGGCTGAAGCCTGTGCCTGGATTCATGAATGCAAGGAGCAGAAGCTGCTCAGGCATGAGGAGCGGCAGGCATGGACCTACACCCGCTTCAACACGCCATGGCCGGTGACGCCGCGAGATTCCGTCGTGCACATAACCGAATATGAAAAGCGCGACGGGGTTATCCGCCGGGAACTGGAGGCCGTGCCTGACTATTTGCCGGAGGAGGACGGCTACGTGCGCGTGACGCGGGTGGACGGTTTCTGGGAACTTGTGCCTCGGGAGGGGAAGGTCGAGGTAACCTATCAGGTACACACTGAGCCCGGGGGGAGTGTGCCGTCCTGGTTGGCCAACAAGTTCGTGGTGGAGGCGCCCTACAATACGCTGAGGGCTTTACGGGAGCGCGCTCAATAGCTGTGGCGGGCAGGCCTGCGGCCTGCAGTCGCCGCGAGGGCGCGCCTCCCACAGAGAAGGTTCGGTGGTGCCGGTTGCTTTTGTGGGGGTCGCCCTCGGGGCGATGCTTTTCAGGCTTCAGACAGTCCCGTCGCCGCGAGGCGCGCCTCCCACAGGGTTCGGCGTGGGGCCTGCAGCTTTTGTGGGAGGCCCGCCCTCGGGGCGATGCTTTTCAGGCTTCAGGCTTTTGGAAGTCCAGCGGCGGTATTCTTTTCCGATGGCAAAAAAAGAGGCTGCCCTAGGGCAGCCTCTTTTTCATTGCAGCTACAGCTTAGCGCGGCAGGTCACGCTTGGCATGGCCGGTGTACAGCTGACGCGGACGGCCGATCTTTTGGCCGGAAGCGATCATTTCCTTCCAGTGGGAAATCCAGCCGACAGTACGCGCGAGGGCGAAGATGACGGTGAACATGCTGGTCGGAATGCCGATGGCCTTGAGGATGATGCCCGAGTAGAAGTCCACGTTCGGGTACAGGTTGCGCTCGGCGAAGTACGGATCGTTGAGGGCGATTTCTTCCAGTTTCATCGCCAGGTCCAGCTGCGGATCGTTGATGCCCAGCTCGCCCAGAACCTCGTCGCAGGTCTGCTTCATGACCTTGGCGCGCGGATCGAAGTTCTTGTAGACGCGGTGGCCGAAGCCCATCAGCTTGAACGGGTCGTTCTTGTCCTTGGCCTTGGCGAGGAATTTCTCGACGTTCGAGACATCGCCGATTTCGTCCAGCATGGTGAGAACGGCTTCGTTCGCACCGCCGTGCGCCGGTCCCCACAGTGCGGCGATGCCGGCTGCGATACAGGCGAACGGGTTGGCGCCGGTGGAGCCGGCCAGACGAACGGTGGAGGTGGAAGCGTTCTGCTCATGATCGGCATGCAGGATGAAGATGCGATCCATTGCCTTGGCCAGCACCGGGCTGATCGGTTTGATCTCGCACGGGGTGTTGAACATCATGTGCAGGAAGTTTTCAGAGAAGCTCAGATCGTTGCGCGGGTACATCAGCGGCTGGCCGATCGAGTACTTGTAGACCATCGCGGCGATGGTCGGCATCTTGGCGACCAGGCGCACGGCCGAGATTTCGCGGTGATGCGGGTCGTTGATGTCCAGGGAGTCGTGGTAGAAGGCCGAGAGGGCGCCGACTACGCCGCACATGATGGCCATCGGGTGCGCGTCGCGGCGGAAACCGTTCAGGAAGGACTTCAGCTGCTCGTGAACCATGGTGTGGTTTTTCACGGTGCTGACGAACTGTGCTTTCTGCTCGGCGGTCGGCAGCTCGCCGTTCAGCAGCAGGTAGCAGGTCTCGAGGTAGTCGGATTTTTCCGCCAGCTGCTCGATCGGGTAGCCGCGATGCAGCAGGATGCCTTTGTCGCCATCGATGTAGGTGATCTTGGACTCGCAAGAGGCGGTCGACATGAAGCCGGGATCGAAGGTGAAGTGACCCGTGGAGGTCAGGCTCCGTACGTCAATTACATCAGGCCCTACGGTACCGGTTAAAACGGGCAGTTCGACGGGGGCAGCGCCCTCGATGATCAACTGCGCTTTCTTGTCAGCCATGTATGGCCTCCTGTTTTGTGCTTGGAATCATCATGGCCCCCCACGCAGGGCCCGCATCACTATAGTGTGATAAATCGCAAAGTCAATTTGCGCGAACCCATGCCGTAGAGGGCTTTGCAGGGGGATGCGTACAGCTTGGGTGCACTGTTTACGGCATTTATATAGGGGCTGCTATCCGCCTTTAGTGGCACTTCACCACATTGTCATTAGTGACCTAACTGTTTATACTCGGAAACCGACCGGCAGGGGCCTTACAGGCAGTATTCTGTAGGTTGTCACTCGTGGGTAGCGGGTACTGCTGCGTACTCTTCCCAACAACTTTGCCCTGCGCTTCGGGGCTCTCAAGTGTGAAAAAAAGCCGTGAAAAGCCAACGACCTGTAAACCTAGATCTTAGGACAATAAAACTTCCCATCACTGCTTACACGTCGATTCTCCACCGTGTATCCGGTGTCATCCTGTTCGTCGGTATCGCCCTGCTGCTGCTCGCGCTCGATACCTCGCTGTCTTCGCCCGAAGGCTTCGAGGAGGTTCGCGCGTACCTGGGCGGTCCGCTGGCCAAGCTGGTGACCTGGGCGTTGCTGTCCGCACTGCTGTATCACCTGGTGGCGGGTGTGCGCCACCTGATCATGGACACTGGCCATGGCGAGACGCTGGAAGGCGGCAAGCTGGGCTCGAAAATCGTAATCGCCGTTTCGGTGGTGCTGATCGTTCTGGCGGGAGTGTGGATATGGTAACCAACGTCACCAATTTCTCGCGATCGGGTCTTTACGACTGGATGGCGCAGCGTGTTTCTGCAGTGGTTCTTGCGGCTTATTTTCTGTTCCTGCTTGGGTACCTGCTCACGCATCCGGGCCTGGAGTATGCCCAGTGGCATGCGCTGTTTTCGACCAACTGGATGCGTATTTTCAGTCTGCTGGCCCTGGTTGCCTGAGTGTGCACGCGTGGGTAGGGATGTGGACCATCTCCACTGACTACCTGACCAATATGGCGATCGGTAAGTGGGCTACCGGTGTGCGTTTCCTGTTCCAGGCGGTGTGTGGCATTGCCATGTTCACCTTCTTCGTCTGGGGTGTGCAGATTCTTTGGGGTATCTGATTCATGGCTAATATTCGTACGCTTTCCTTCGACGCCATCATCGTTGGTGGCGGTGGTGCCGGCATGCGCGCGGCGCTGCAACTGTCCCAGTCGGGCCACAAGACCGCTGTGGTCACCAAGGTTTTCCCGACTCGCTCGCACACCGTTTCCGCTCAGGGCGGCATCACCTGCGCCATCGCTTCGGCCGACCCGAACGACGATTGGCGCTGGCACATGTACGATACCGTCAAGGGCTCCGACTACATCGGTGACCAGGACGCCATCGAGTACATGTGTTCCGTAGGCCCCGAAGCCGTGTTCGAGCTCGAACACATGGGGCTGCCGTTCTCCCGTACCGAGCAGGGCCGCATCTACCAGCGTCCGTTCGGCGGTCAGTCCAAGGACTTCGGCAAGGGTGGCCAGGCTGCCCGTACCTGCGCCGCTGCCGACCGTACCGGCCACGCGCTGCTGCACACCCTCTACCAGGGCAACCTGAAGAACGACACCGTTTTCCTCAACGAGTGGTACGCGGTCGACCTGGTGAAGAACCAGGATGGTGCCGTGGTCGGTGTCATCGCCATCTGCATCGAGACCGGCGAAACCGTCTACATCCGTTCCAAGGCCACCGTGCTCGCCACTGGCGGTGCCGGTCGCATCTACGCATCGACCACCAATGCCCTGATCAATACCGGTGACGGCGTCGGCATGGCGCTGCGTGCCGGCGTGCCGGTGCAGGACATCGAGATGTGGCAGTTCCACCCGACCGGCATCGCCGGCGCCGGCGTGCTGGTGACCGAGGGTTGCCGCGGCGAGGGTGGCTACCTGATCAACAAGCATGGCGAGCGTTTCATGGAGCGTTATGCTCCGAACGCGAAGGATCTGGCCGGCCGCGACGTGGTGGCGCGTTCCATGGTCAAGGAAATCCTGGCTGGCAACGGTTGTGGCCCGGATGGCGATCACGTGATGCTGAAGCTGGATCACCTGGGCGAGGAAGTGCTGCACAGCCGCCTGCCGGGTATCTGCGAACTGTCGAAGACCTTTGCCCACGTCGATCCGGTTACCGCTCCAGTACCGGTCGTTCCGACTTGCCACTACATGATGGGTGGTATCGCCACCAACATTCATGGCCAGGCCATCACCCAGGATGCCAATGGCAACGATAAGATCATCGATGGTCTGTTCGCCGTCGGCGAAGTGGCTTGCGTGTCGGTCCATGGCGCCAACCGCCTGGGCGGCAATTCGCTGCTCGACCTGGTCGTATTCGGTCGCGCCGCTGGCCTGCACCTGGAAAAAGCGCTCAAGGACGGCATCGAGCACCGTGGTGCCAGCGAAACCGATCTGGATGTCGCGCTGGGCCGCCTGGCCGGTATCAACGAGCGCAGCACTGGCGAAGATGTTGCCCCGCTGCGCAAAGAGCTGCAGAACTGCATGCAGAACTACTTCGGTGTGTTCCGTACCGGCGAATACATGCAGAAGGGTATCGCCCAGCTGGTGGATCTGCGTCAGCGTATCGCCAACGTCAAGATCTCCGACAAGAGCCAGGCGTTCAACACCGCACGCATCGAGGCGCTCGAGCTGCAGAACCTGCTGGAAGTCGCCGAGGCTACTGCAATTGCCGCGGAGCACCGCAAGGAGTCCCGTGGCGCGCATGCCCGCGAGGACTTCGAAGAGCGTGACGACGAGAACTGGCTGTGCCACACCCTCTATTTCCCGGGTGAGAAGCGCGTTGCCAAGCGTGCCGTGAACTTCGCTCCGAAGACCGTTCCGGCATTCGAACCCAAGGTTCGGACTTATTGAGGCTGCCGATATGTTGCAAGTGAGTGTTTATCGTTATAACCCGGACCATGACGAAAAGCCGTTCATGCAGGATTTCCAGGTCAATACCGACGGAAAGGACCTGATGGTTCTCGATGTCCTGGCTTTGATCAAGGAACAGGACGAGGGTTTCTCCTATCGTCGCTCCTGCCGTGAAGGGGTATGTGGCTCCGATGGCATGAACATCAATGGCAAGAACGGTCTGGCCTGCATCACCCCGCTGTCCTCCGTGGTCAAGGGCAACAAGCTGGTCATCCGTCCCCTGCCTGGTCTGCCGGTCATTCGTGACCTGGTGGTCGATATGAGCATCTTCTACAAGCAGTATGAGAAGGTTCGCCCGTATCTGATGAACGATACGCCGCCGCCGGCTATCGAACGCCTGCAGAGCCCGGAAGACCGCGAGAAGCTGGATGGCCTGTACGAGTGCATTCTGTGCGCGTGCTGTTCGACCAGTTGCCCGTCCTTCTGGTGGAACCCGGACAAGTTCCTCGGTCCGGCTGCGTCGCTGCAGGCCTATCGCTTCCTGGCCGACAGCCGCGACACCGAAACCGAGAACCGTCTGGCCGGGCTGGACGATCCGTTCAGTGTGTTCCGCTGCCGTGGCATCATGAACTGCGTTGACGTTTGTCCGAAAGGACTGAACCCGACCAAGGCAATTGGTCACATACGCAACATGCTGCTGCAGAGCGGTACCTGATGACACCCCGGCCGCGAAAGGTTATGCGCTAGCCTGGAACGGCCGGATTGCTGTACCCGTGACACCTGCGGCGCCGAAGTTGAAGCTCGGCGCCGTAGTTTTAGTAGGAATCCCAGCCCACAAAGCCGGGATTTCACTCTGAAAATTTGATGACCAGCAGGGGCATCCGGGTTGTGCCCGGAAACTATCTGCGCGGTCCGTAGTGGCTTTACCTGAGTCGCTGCTTCAGAACTTGGGAAGTCATGCTGCGGTTTCCACGCTGGTGGTGTCTCCTTATCGAAGGTGACCAGACATGCAAGAAAGCGTAATGCAGCGCATGTGGGACAGTGCCCACCTATCCGGTGGTAACGCTGCCTATGTGGAAGAGCTTTATGAGCTCTACCTGCACGATCCCAACGCTGTGCCCGAAGAGTGGCGCACTTATTTCCAAAAGTTGCCTTCCGGTGGCAGCGCTTCAGCCGATGTGTCGCACTCGACGATTCGCGACCACTTCGTCCTGCTGGCCAAGAACCAGCGTCGCGCGCAACCTGTGTCCGCAGGAAGCGTCAGCAGCGAGCATGAAAAGAAACAGATCGAAGTCCTGCGTCTGATCCAGGCCTACCGCGTGCGTGGCCATCAGGCCGCACAGCTCGATCCGCTCGGTCTGCAGCAACGCCCCGTCCCCGCCGATCTGGCGATCAACAACTACGGTCTGACCGACGCTGATCTCGACACCGTGTTCCGCACCGGTGACCTGGCCATGGTCAACGGTCAGGCCACTCTGCGCGAAATCGTGCAGGCACTGCAAGAAACGTATTGCCGCACCATCGGCGCCGAGTACATGCACATCGTCGATTCCGAGCAGCGCAGCTGGTTCATCCAGCGCTTGGAAAGCGTTCGTGGTCGCCCCGAGTTCTCGCCGGAAATCAAGAGTCACCTGCTCGAGCGCCTCACCGCAGCCGAGGGCCTGGAAAAGTACCTGGGCACCAAGTACCCGGGCACCAAGCGCTTTGGTCTGGAAGGCGGCGAAAGCCTGATTCCTATGCTCGACGAGATCATCCAGCGTTCCGGTTCCTACGGCACCAAGGAAATCGTCATCGGCATGGCCCACCGTGGTCGTCTGAACGTGCTGGTCAATACGTTCGGCAAGAACCCGCGCGACCTGTTCGACGAGTTCGAAGGCAAGAAGGTCGAAGGCCTGAGCTCCGGTGACGTCAAGTACCACCAGGGCTTCTCCTCCAACGTGATGACCCCGGGCGGCGAAATCCACCTGGCCATGGCGTTCAACCCGTCGCACCTGGAAATCGTTTCCCCGGTGGTCGAGGGGTCGGTACGCGCCCGCCAGGACCGCCGTTGCGATGCGATCGGCGACAAGGTCCTGCCGGTGACCATCCACGGCGACGCCGCTGTCGCTGGCCAGGGCGTGGTCATGGAAACCTTCCAGATGTCGCAGACCCGTGCCTACCGGACCGGCGGCACCATCCGCATCGTGGTCAACAACCAGGTCGGCTTCACCACCAACAAGCAGGAAGATGCGCGCTCCACCGAGTACGCGACCGACGTGGCGAAGATGATCCAGGCGCCGATCTTCCACGTGAACGCAGACGATCCCGAGGCCGTGCTGTTCGTCACCCAGCTCGCCGTCGACTATCGCATGCAGTTCAAGCGCGACATCGTCCTCGACCTGATCTGCTACCGCCGTCGTGGCCACAACGAAGCGGACGAGCCGAGCGGCACCCAGCCGCTGATGTACCAGAAGATCGCCAAGCAGCGCACCACCCGTGAGCTGTATGCCGACTCGCTGATCCAGACCAGTGTGCTGGACAACGAGCGCGTGCAGGCGAAGGTCGACGAGTACCGTACCGCGCTCGACAACGGCCTGCACGTGGTCAAGAGCCTGGTCAAGGAGCCGAACAAGGAGCTCTTCGTCGACTGGCGTCCGTACCTGGGCCATGCCTGGACCGCGCGTCACGACACCAGCTTCGATCTGAAGACCCTGCAGGACCTGTCCAGCAAGCTGCTGCAGACCCCGGAAGGCTTCGTGGTCCAGCGCCAGGTTTCCAAGATCCTCGAAGACCGCCAGAAGATGGGCGCGGGTGCACTGGCCATCAACTGGGGCTACGCGGAAACCATGGCCTACGCGACCCTGCTGTTCGAAGGCCATCCGGTACGCATTTCCGGTCAGGACGTCGGTCGCGGCACCTTCTCGCATCGCCATGCCGCGCTGCACAACCAGAAGGACGGCAGCACCTACATTCCGCTGCAGCACCTGTACGAAGGCCAGCCGCGCTTCGACCTGTACGACTCCTTCCTCTCCGAGGAAGCGGTTCTGGCGTTCGAATACGGCTATGCCACCACCACCCCGAACGCCCTCGTGGTGTGGGAAGCGCAGTTCGGCGACTTCGCCAACGGCGCCCAGGTGGTGATCGACCAGTTCATCACCAGCGGTGAGCACAAGTGGGGTCGCCTGTGCGGCCTGACCATGCTGCTGCCGCATGGTTATGAAGGGCAGGGGCCGGAGCACTCGTCCGCGCGTCTGGAGCGCTACCTGCAGCTGTGCGCCGAGCACAACATCCAGGTTTGCGTGCCGACCACCCCGGCGCAGGTCTACCACATGCTGCGTCGCCAGGCGATTCGCCCGCTGCGCAAACCGCTGGTCGCGCTGACGCCGAAGTCGCTGCTGCGTCACAAGCTGGCTATCTCGACCCTGGAAGAACTGACCCAAGGTTCCTTCCAGACCGTCATCCCGGAAATCGATCCGATCGATCCGGCGAAGGTCGAGCGCGTCATCATGTGCAGCGGCAAGGTCTACTATGACCTGCTGGACAAGCGTCGCAACGAGGGGCGTGAAGATATCGCCATCGTGCGCATCGAACAGCTCTATCCGTTCCCGGAAGAGGACCTGGCCGAGGCGCTCGCGCCTTACCAGAACCTCAAGCACATCGTCTGGTGTCAGGAAGAGCCGATGAACCAGGGCGCCTGGTACTGCAGCCAGCACCACATGCGTCGTGTCGCCACCGCGCACAAGAAGGAGCTCTTCCTTCAGTACGCGGGCCGCGATGCTTCCGCAGCCCCGGCTGTCGGTTATGCCTCCATGCATGCCGAGCAGCAGGAAAAACTGCTGCAGGACGCCTTCACCGTTTAATCCGCTCGTGCAAGAGGCCGCGACATTCGCGGCCTCGACGTAGAAACCGAATCAAATAGGACCCCTGAATAATGGCTATCGAGATCAAAGCCCCTACCTTCCCGGAATCGGTCGCCGACGGCACCGTCGCCACCTGGCACAAGCAGCCGGGCGACGCGGTCAAGCGTGATGAGCTGATCGTCGACATCGAAACCGACAAGGTGGTCATGGAAGTGCTCGCCGAAGCAGACGGCGTGCTCACCGAGATCGTCAAGAACGAAGGCGATACCGTGCTGAGCGGCGAGCTGCTCGGCAAGCTGGAAGCCGGCGCCACTGCCGCTGCAGCTCCTGCCCAGGCCGCAGCTGCTCCGGCGCAGGCCGCTGCTCCTGCCGCTGCCGCTCCGGCTGCCGCCGGTGAAGAGCCGATCCTGGCCCCGGCTGCCCGCAAGCTGGCCGAAGAGAACGGCATCGACCCGAACAGCATCGCCGGCACCGGCAAGGATGGCCGCGTGACCAAGGAAGACGTGGTCGCCGCCATCGAAGCCAAGAAGTCCGCTCCCGCCGCCGCTGCCAAGCCTGCCGCTCCGGCTGCCGCCGCCCCGATCTTCGCCGAGGGCGACCGTGTCGAGAAGCGCGTGCCGATGACCCGCCTGCGTGCCAAGGTTGCCGAACGCCTGGTCGAAGCCCAGTCCTCCATGGCCATGCTGACTACCTTCAACGAAGTCAACATGAAGCCGATCATGGAGCTGCGTGCGAAGTACAAGGAGCTGTTCGAGAAGACCCACAATGGCGTGCGCCTGGGCTTCATGTCCTTCTTCGTCAAGGCCGCGGTCGAAGCGCTCAAGCGCCAGCCGGGCGTGAACGCTTCGATCGATGGCAACGACATCGTCTACCACGGCTACCAGGATATCGGTGTCGCCGTATCCAGCGACCGTGGCCTGGTGGTTCCGGTGCTGCGCAACGCCGAGCACATGACCCTGGCTGAAATCGAAGGTGGCATCAACGAGTTCGGCAAGAAGGCCAAGGCCGGCAAGCTGACCATCGAAGAAATGACCGGCGGTACCTTCACCATCTCCAACGGTGGCGTGTTCGGTTCGCTGCTGTCGACTCCGATCGTCAACCCGCCGCAGACCGCCATTCTCGGCATGCACAAGATTCAGGAACGCCCGATGGCCGTTAATGGTCAAGTGGTCATCCTGCCGATGATGTACCTGGCGCTGTCCTATGACCATCGCTTGATCGACGGCAAGGAAGCTGTGACCTTCCTGGTTACCATGAAGGACCTGCTGGAAGACCCGGCTCGTCTGCTGCTGGACATCTAAGAAAGCAGCTGCACGCTGCAAGTCTCGAGCTGCAAGTGATCGCAGCTCCAAGGCTTGTAGCTTGCGGCTTGTAGCTTGTGGCTTTGCTTAAAGAGGATTCGTAATGAGCCAGAAATTCGACGTCATCGTCATCGGTGCCGGCCCTGGCGGCTATGTGGCCGCCATCCGTGCTGCCCAGCTGGGTCTGAAAACCGCCTGCATCGAGAAGTATCAGGGCAAGGACGGCAAGACCGCACTGGGCGGTACCTGCCTGAACGTCGGTTGCATTCCGTCCAAGGCGCTGCTGGACAGCTCCTACAAGTTCCACGAAGCCCACGAGAGCTTCAAGGTCCACGGCATCAGCACTGGCGAAGTCGCCATGGACGTTCCGACCATGGTCGCTCGCAAGGACCAGATCGTCAGGAACCTCACCGGCGGCGTCGCCGCGCTGATGAAGGCCAATGGCGTGACCGTCTTCGAAGGTCACGGCAAGCTGCTGGCCGGCAAGCAGGTCGAAGTCACCGGCCTGGACGGCAATGTCCAGACCCTGGCTACCGAGAACGTCATCCTGGCTTCCGGTTCCACCCCGGTGAACATTCCGCCGGCTCCGGTGGATCAGAAGGTTATCGTCGATTCCACCGGCGCACTGGACTTCCAGAGCGTTCCGGGCAAGCTCGGCGTCATCGGCGCTGGCGTCATCGGTCTCGAGCTGGGCTCGGTCTGGGCACGCCTGGGTGCCAAAGTCACCGTCATCGAGGCCATGGACAAGTTCCTGCCGGCCGCTGACGAGCAGATCGCCAAGGAAGCCTTCAAGGTTCTCTCCAAGCAGGGCCTGAAGATCCTCCTGGGTGCCCGCCTGACCGGTTCGGAAGTGAAGGGTGACCAGGTCACCGTCAGCTTCACCAGTGCCGACGGCGAGCAGCAGATGACTTTCGACAAGCTGATCGTGGCCGTTGGCCGCCGCCCGGTGACCACCGATCTGCTGGCAGCCGACGCCGGCGTCGACATGGACGAGCGTGGCTTCATCTTCGTCGACGACTACTGTGCCACCAGCGTTCCGGGCGTCTACGCCATCGGCGACGTGGTGCGCGGTGCGATGCTGGCTCACAAGGCCTCGGAAGAGGGCGTGATGGTTGCCGAGCGTATCGCCGGCCACAAGACCCAAATGAACTATGACCTGATTCCGTCGGTCATCTACACTCACCCGGAAATCGCATGGGTCGGCAAGTCCGAGCAGGCGTTGAAGGCCGAAGGTGTCGAAGTCAATGTCGGTACCTTCCCGTTCGCCGCCAGCGGCCGGGCCATGGCAGCCAACGACACCGCCGGTCTGGTCAAGGTCATCGCCGATGCCAAGACCGATCGCGTGCTGGGTGTGCATGTAATGGGCCCGAGCGCAGCCGAGCTGGTTCAGCAGGGCGCCATCGGCATGGAATTCGGCACCAGTGCCGAGGACCTGGGCATGATGGTGTTCTCGCATCCGACCATGTCCGAAGCGCTGCATGAAGCCGCTCTGGCGGTGAATGGCCACGCCATCCACATCGCCAACCGCAAGAAGCGCTGACGGTTTTTCGTGCTGCACCCAGGCCCGACGTATCCGCGGATACGCCGGGCCTTTTGCAAACTGCAGATTCGAAAAGGATTGCAGGTCGCTGAGAGGTATCGTGATTATCGTGGATAGTTTTCAGCGACTTGTGAGGGAGGTACGACGCCTCGTCGTACCGTAAATGCGCCAATACCAAACCAGACGGTAGAAAGCATGAATCTTCACGAGTACCAAGGTAAACAACTGTTCGCTGAATACGGCCTGCCCGTCTCCAAGGGCTACGCCGTGGACAGTCCGAAGGAGGCGGCGGAAGCCTGCGACAAGATCGGCGGCACCGAATGGGTGGTCAAGGCCCAGGTGCATGCCGGCGGGCGCGGCAAGGCCGGCGGTGTCAAGCTGGTTCGCAGCAAGGATGAGGCGCGGGCATTCGCCCAGCAGTGGCTGGACAAGCGTCTGGTGACCTATCAGACCGATGCCAACGGTCAGCCGGTCAGCAAGATTCTCGTCGAGGCCTGCACGGATATCGACAAGGAGCTCTATCTGGGCGCCGTGGTCGATCGCGCCAGCCGCCGTATCGTGTTCATGGCCTCCACCGAAGGTGGCGTGGACATCGAGAAGGTCGCCCACGACACCCCGGAAAAGATCCTCAAGGCCACCATCGACCCGCTGGTCGGCGCACAGCCGTTCCAGGCGCGTGAGCTGGCATTCCAGCTCGGCCTCAAGGGCGATCAGATCAAGCAGTTCGTGCACATCTTCGTCGGCCTGGCCCAGCTGTTCCAGGACTACGACCTGGCGCTGCTCGAGGTGAACCCGCTGGTGATCAAGAAGGACGGCAACCTGCATTGCCTGGATGCCAAGATCAACATCGACAGCAACGCCATCTACCGCCAGCCCAAGCTGCGCGACATGGCCGACCCGTCCCAGGACGACCCGCGCGAGGCCCATGCGGCCAAGTGGGAGCTCAACTACGTGGCGCTCGACGGCAACATCGGCTGCATGGTCAATGGCGCCGGCCTGGCCATGGGCACCATGGACATCGTCAACCTGCACGGCGGCAAGCCGGCCAACTTCCTCGACGTCGGCGGTGGCGCGACCGAGGAGCGGGTCACCGAAGCCTTCAAGATCATCCTCTCGGACAGCAACGTCGCGGCGGTGCTGGTGAATATCTTCGGTGGCATCGTGCGTTGCGACATGATCGCCGAGGGCATCATCGGCGCCGTGCGCGAAGTGGGCGTCAAGGTGCCGGTGGTGGTGCGGCTGGAAGGCAACAATGCCGACCTGGGCGCCAAGATGCTGAGTGAGAGCGGTCTGAACATCATCGGTGCGAACAGCCTGACCGATGCGGCCATTCAGGTTGTCAAAGCCGCGGAGGGCAAGTAATGAGCGTATTGATCAACAAGGACACCAAGGTCATCTGCCAGGGCTTCACTGGCTCGCAGGGCACTTTCCACTCCGAACAGGCGATCGCCTATGGCACCCAGATGGTCGGCGGCGTGACGCCAGGCAAGGGCGGCACCCTGCACCTCGGCCTGCCGGTGTTCAACACCGTCAAGGAAGCCGTGGAAGCCACCGGCGCCGATGCCTCGGTCATCTACGTGCCGGCGCCGTTCTGCAAGGACTCCATCCTCGAAGCGGCCTTCGGCGGCATCAAGCTGATCGTCTGCATTACCGAAGGCATCCCGACGCTGGACATGCTGGAGGTGAAGATCAAGTGCGACGAGCTGGGCGTGCGCCTGATCGGGCCGAACTGCCCGGGCGTGATCACGCCCGGTGAATGCAAGATCGGCATCCAGCCTGGGCACATCCACCAGCCGGGCAAGGTCGGTATCGTCTCGCGTTCCGGCACGCTGACCTACGAGGCCGTGAAGCAGACCACCGATGCCGGTTTCGGCCAGTCGACCTGTGTCGGTATCGGTGGCGATCCGATTCCCGGCTCGACCTTCATCGATATCCTCCAGCTGTTCCAGGATGATCCGCAGACCGAGGCGATCGTCATGATCGGCGAGATCGGCGGCTCGGCCGAAGAGGAGGCCGCTGCCTTCATCAAGGCCAACGTCACCAAGCCGGTGGTTTCCTACATCGCCGGCGTCACCGCGCCGGCGGGCAAGCGGATGGGCCATGCTGGCGCCATCATTTCCGGCGGCAAGGGCACGGCCGAAGAGAAGTTCGCCGCCCTGCAGGATGCTGGGGTGAAGACCGTGCGCTCGCTTGCCGATATCGGCAAGGCGCTTGCGGAACTGACGGGCTGGGACATGAAGAAGGCCTGATCGGCTTTCGGCAAAGGCCCGGGGATGTTCCCGGGCTTTTCGA
>NZ_AZSV01000093.1:0-16928 GCF_000582595.1 Pseudomonas sp. BAY1663 | reverse complement strand
CCCGCGCCGGCGCCGATCGCGGCACCGGTCGATCCGCCCAGGTGCTCGCCCACCACCGAACCCAGGGCCCCGCCCAGCGCCGCCGACGGCGGCCTCGGTGTTGCTGCCGGCGACCGCCGCGCCACTGAGCAAGCTGGCGGACAACAGGAAAATCGAGGCGTACTTCATGGTGTTATCCCGAACTGTGGAATGGCCGCGCGATCCTCACGTGCCGTTGCGCTTGCCGCAAGGCTTTCCCGACGAAATGAGTGACGCCGTTCTTGTTTTGTAATTATTTGATTTTAAAGAGGAACTTTGGCTTGGCGAGGCGGTCGGGGGGCTCGCGGGCGTCAGCCCCTTCACGGGGGCGTCCTGGGCGTCAGCGCCGGTCGGCGGCGATGAGCATGTCGCGCACGCGCTTGGCCAGCTCGTCGAGATTGAACGGCTTGCTGATCATATCCATGCCGGGGTCGAGGAAGCCGCTGCTGGCGGCCTGCTCGGCATAGCCGGTCATGAACAGCACCAGCAGGTCGGGACGGCGCTGGCGGGCGATGTCGGCCAGTTGCCGACCATTCATTCCCGGTAGGCCGACATCGGTGATCAGCAGGTCGATGTGCTCGTCGGTTCCCAGCACTTCCACCGCGCGGTTGCCGTCGGCCGCTTCCAGGGCGCGGTAACCGAGCATTTCCAGCACATCGAGGACCAGCAGGCGGACCGCCGGATCATCCTCGACCACCAGTACGCTTTCGCCCTGCTGCGCCTGCAGCGCGCCGCCGGCTTCGCCAGCGACGGCAGCCGTTTGCGGCTGTTGCTGGTGGGCCGGCAGGTAGAGGCGCACCTCGGTACCTTCGCCGAGGGTGCTGGTGATCTGCACGTGGCCCCCGGCCTGGCGGGTGAAGCCGTAGATCATCGACAGGCCGAGGCCGGTGCCCTGGCCGATGGGCTTGGTGGTGAAGAAGGGCTCGAAGACACTGGCCAGCACCTTGGCGGTCATGCCGCAGCCGCTGTCGGCGACGCTGAGGGTGACATAGCGCCCGGCGGCCAGCTCGCCGATCTCGCCCTGGTGCTGCAACTGCACGTTGGCGGTGGCGATGCGCAGGGTGCCGCCGTCGGGCATGGCGTCGCGCGCATTGATCACCAGGTTGAGCAGGGCGCTTTCCAGCTGGTTTTCGTCGCTGTTGGCAGCCCATAGTCCGGCCTGCAGGTCGGTCTCGATGCGGATATGGCTGCCCAGCGTGCGGCTCAGCAGGTCGCGCATCGAATCGATCAGCTCGTTCAGCTCGACCCGCTTGAGGTTCAGCGGCTGGCGGCGGGCGAAGGCCAGCAGGCGGTGGGTCAGTGCGGCGGCGCGATTGGCCGAGGTGGCCGCGGCCTCGATGAAGCGCTGGGTCTCGGCGTGGCGGCCGGACTGGATGTAGCGCTGGATCAGGTCGAGCCCGCCGATGATGCCGGTGAGCATGTTGTTGAAGTCGTGGGCGATGCCGCCGGTGAGCTGGCCGACCGCCTCCATCTTCTGCGCCTGGCGCAGCGCGGCCTGGGTCTGCTCGCGGGTGGCCATTTCCTTGAGCAGGCGCTCGTAGACTTCCGCCAGCGCCTCGGTACGCTCCTGGACGCGGCTCTCCAGCGTCTCGTTGAGTTCGCGCAGCGCCTGCTCGGCCTGGCGCCGCTCGCTGACGTCGAGGGCGAGGACGAAGAAGCCCTGTACCACCTCGTGCTCGTCGTGCCGCGGCAGGTACTGCACCAGCAGGTGGCGTGGCGTGCCGTCGCCTGGTGGTTGGCCTCGAAGGCGACCCGCTGCCCGCTCAGCGCGGCACGGATGTTCCCCGTGCGGCTGGCATAGACCTGCTCGCCGAGCACCTCCTGCAAGGTTCGCCCGACCAGCCGGGACTGGCCGAGCCATTCGCGGCAGGAGCGGTTGTGGAAGCGGAAGCGCTCCTGGTTGTCGATGTAGGCGATCAGCACGGGCAGGGCGTCGGTGATGATCTTCAGCTCGGCTTCGCTGTTGCGCAGGGCCTCTTCGCTGAGGTGTTGCCGGGTGATGTCCATCACCGCGCCGGGAAAGCGCAGTGCCCGGCCGGCGTCGTCGTAGTGGCAGCGCCCGCGGGCGAAGGCCCAGCGCGTTTCGCCGCCGTCGCTGTGCAGGCGATAGCGCTCGGCCAGTTCGCCTCCGCTGGCGATGCACTGCTCCAGCGCGGCGCGCACGCGGCCATGGTCATCGCCATGGATGTGCTCGAAGAACGCCTCGAGCGAGAGTCCCTGGCTGCCGCCGGGCAGTTCGAGCTGGTGGACGCGTGACAGTTCGGCCCCGGCGGGCGCGCTGCCGGGGCCGATGTCCCAGTCCCAGATGCCGATCAGGTCGCTGGCCTCCAGCGCCAGCTGCAGGCGGTGTTCGCTGAGCCGGTGGGCTTCGGCGCTGAGCTTGTAGCGCAGCGCGGCCTGCGACAGGCGGGCCTCGCTACGCACGCGGTCGCTGGTTTCGCAGAGGCACAGCAGCAGCCCGCCGATGCCCTGCCGGTCGTCGCGGATCGGGCTGAGGGCGAGGTTGAACCAGGCCTCGACGAGCCCGCCGTCGCGTTCGAGCTTCAGGTGCTGGTTGTACAACACGCGGGCCTCGCCGCGGCGGGCGGTGTCGCAGGCCGGCGCGAGCAGTTCCCAGGTCGCGCCCCAGCGGCTGCAGGCGGGCTGGCCGAGTTCGGCGGGGTGGCGGCTGCCGATCAGCGCGGCATGGGCGTCGTTGTACAGTTGCAGCGCCTGCTCGCCCCAGAGGATGCACATCGGCAGCGGGGCCTCGAGGATGGTGTCGAGCAGTACGCGCAGGGCCGCCGGCCAGCGCTGGAGCGGTCCCAGCTTCGTCGCACTCCAGTCGTGCCGGCGGATCTGCCGCCCCATCTCGCTGTTGCTGTGCGGCCAGAGGTCGGCCCCTGCTGCTGGCATGTCGTGTCCTATCGATCAATCCGTGGCTGAACTGCGGAACCGAGACAGGTAGCGGGCGTTTCGGTTCCGTCGTTTCGATGCTTGCCGACCCCCGTTCGTCCTGGAACCGGGTGCTGTCGGCGACAACGCGGCCAAGTGTAAGGCCTGCGCGGCCAGGGGTGCAGCGTTTCCCGTCAGGCCCGGTGGCCTTGCAGGCTGCGCACCAGGTCGAGGTAATCCTCGACCGCGGCGAACTCCTCGGTGTCCTTCGGCGCGCGGCGGCTGTCCGGTTCGCGAACCGCGAGCAGGTGGGCCACGCCGAAGCGCCGGGCGCTGCGCAGGATCGGCAGGCTGTCGTCGATGAACAGCGCGCGCGCCGGGTCGAATGCTAGGTCCTGCCTGAGTGCGTGCCAGAACTGCGCCTCTTCCTTGGGGAAGCCATAGTCGTGGGAGCTGATCAGGCGATCGAACCAGGGCGCCAGTTCGACCTTCTCCAGTTTCAGCGACAGCGAGTCGCGATGCGCATTGGTGATCAATACCACGCGCTTGCCCGCCGCGCGCAGGGCGCCGAGGAATTCGTCGGCGGCCGGGCGCAGGGCGATCAGCTCGGCCACCTCGCGCTTCATCTCGCGGATCGGCAGGTCGAGCTCACGGCTCCAGTAGTCCAGGCAGTACCAGGTGAGCTTGCCGACGTGTTCGTTGAACAGCGGCGCCAGCTCCAGTTCGGCCATCGCGCGGCTGATGGCGTGGCGTTCGGCGTAGCGCTGCGGCAGCAGTTCGAGCCAGAAGTGGTTGTCGAAATGCAGGTCCAGCAGGGTGCCGTCCATGTCGAGCAGGACGGTGTCGATTTCGGACCAGGGCAGGGACGCGATCATGGGACAGGCTCTTCGTGCGGCGGTGGGTTGAAAGGGCGTCGGTGGTCGGCTGGTTGCAAAGCGCTCACGGTCATCGCAAAAAGCCGGGTTATGATAGCCGCTCGCGTTTCCAGGAGTTGCCCATGCGCCAGAAACCCACCGTGCTCGCTCGTGAGATCGTCGCCAGCAGCCGCCTGTTCCGTGTCGAGGAATTGCAGCTGCGCTTTTCCAACGGCGTGGAGCGCACCTACGAACGCCTGGTCGGCAAGGGCAGCGGCTACGGCGCGGTGATGATCGTGGCGCTGGTCGATGCCGAGAACGCCCTGCTGATCGAGGAATACTGCGGCGGCACCGACAGCTACGAGCTGTCCCTGCCCAAGGGCCTGATCGAGCCCGGCGAGGATGTGCTGGAGGCCGCCAACCGCGAACTCAAGGAAGAGGCCGGTTTCGGCGCCCGGCGCCTGGAGCTGCTGACCGAGCTGTCGCTGTCGCCGGGCTACATGAGCCAGAAGATCCAGGTGGTGCTGGCGCGCGACCTGTATCCCGAGCACCTCCCCGGAGACGAGCCGGAGCCGATGCGTATCGAGCAGGTCAGCCTGCGCGAGCTGTCGAGCCTGATCCAGCATCCGCAGTTCAGCGAGGGGCGCGCCCTGGCGGCGCTCTACCTGGCCCGCGATCTATTGACCCAGCGCGGGGAGTTCACCCCATGAGCCATCCCTATCTGTCGGCGGTGATCGATCTGGTGCGCCAGGCCGGCGAAGCCATCCTGCCGTACTGGCGCAGCGATCTGGAGGTGCAGGCCAAGGCCGATGCGTCGCCGGTCACGGCTGCGGACCTGGCCGCCCATCACGTGTTGCTGGAGGGCCTGACGGCGCTGGATGCCAGCATCCCGGTGCTTTCGGAAGAGGACTGCGCGGCCCCGCTCGGCGAGCGGGCCGGCTGGACGCGCTGGTGGCTGGTCGATCCGCTGGACGGCACCAAGGAATTCATCGCCGGCAGCGAGGAGTTCACCGTCAACGTGGCGCTGGTCGAGCAGGGCAAGGTGCGCTTCGGCGTGGTCGGGATACCCGCCAGCGGCCGCTGTTATTACGGTGGCGAGGATTTCGGCGCCTGGCGCAGTGAAGCCTCGGGCGATACCCAGCCCTTGCGCGTGCGCCAGCGTTCGCCGCAGGCGTTCACCCTGGTGGCCAGCCGGCGCCACAGCAGCCCCGCCCAGGAGCGCCTGCTCGCTGGCCTGCGCCAGCGCTTCGGCGAGCTGGCGCTGGTGAATGTCGGCAGTTCGCTGAAGTTCTGCCTGCTCGCCGAAGGCGCGGCCGATTGCTACCCGCGCCTGGCGCCCACCTCGCAGTGGGATACGGCCGCGGCCCAGGGCGTGCTCGAAGGCGCCGGTGGCGAGGTGCTGGATCTCAGCGGTGCGCCGCTGAGCTATGAGGCGCGGGAGAGCTATCTCAATCCCTCGTTCCTGGCCTTGCCCGGGGGTGTCGCCTGGCGTGACGGGCTGATCGGTATCGCGCGGGGCAGCGAAAGCGGCTTGAAGCCGGAAGCTTGAGCGGGAAGAAGGAGCCTGGCAGGCGCGGTGATGGAGCGGATGCGCTTCAGGCTCGCTTCCTGTTTCACCGGGGAAACGCGCTGCTGCGTGGAATTGGCACTTCCGTAGGAGCGGGCCATGCCCGCGATGCCTTCGTGTGGTCGGGATTCGCGAGCATGGCTCGCTCCTACGGGGCGTCGTGCGCTCGGCGTTGCCGATGAGCCTGGCTTGCAGCCGCCTTACTTGTGCAAGACGAACTGCCCGGTGAAACGCACGGCATCACGGCCGTCGGCCGCCAGGATCCGGCTTTGCAGCTCCAGGCGCGAGCGGCCGCGGCGGCGGTAGATGGCCTCGAAGCGTTCCCAGGCGGCTTCGCTCGGCGCCGAGCAGATGGCGATGGCGTCGTCCACCACCGGCAACGGGTATTCGATCTGCCCCTCGTGGATGACGATATGGCCGTCCTCGATGCCCGCCTCGCGCAGGCGCAGGTGCAGCCAGCCCCAGCCGGCCAGTACCGCGGCGCAATACAGGCTGCCACCGAACATGCTGCTCTTGTGGTTGATGTTCGGCTGCAGCGGTACCTGCAGGCGCAGCTCGTGGTTTTCCCACTGATCGACGCGCAGGCCCAGCGAGCGGGTCAGCGGGATGTCGTGATGGAGGATGGCTTCCAGGTAGCGGCTATCGCGGCTCATGCCGGGGCGGTTCCTAAACGTTACGAAGATACAGACAGACGCCAAGCATGACTCTTGAGTCACGGTTTGGCCAGCCCGTTCGCGACTTTCGCCGGGCGGCCGGCGCGCCTGGCGGCTGGTGTTCCCGAACGGTGCCGGAGATGCCGCCGGGGGTAGCTGGTGGTGCGCCGGCGTCAGCCCGAAGACTTGCTGCGGTAGGCGCAGTAACCCGGTCGCGGGCCGATGCGCGGGTGGTTGCGGCAGGTGTCCGGGCGTTTGGCATAGACGCTGCAGAGGCGGGTCTTGTGGTCCAGATAGAGGCAGTCGCCGTTGGCCAGCCGGGTCAGGGTGAAGATTTCGTGCTTGTGGTTGAAGTGCTCGACGAT
Organism: Pseudomonas sp. BAY1663; assembly: GCF_000582595.1. Classification (NCBI taxonomy): domain Bacteria; kingdom Pseudomonadati; phylum Pseudomonadota; class Gammaproteobacteria; order Pseudomonadales; family Pseudomonadaceae; genus Pseudomonas; species Pseudomonas sp. BAY1663. The sequence continues at coordinate 10,597 of NZ_AZSV01000093.1, read as the reverse complement.
GCCGGCCTTGCCCAGGCGCTTGGCGATGGTCTTCGCCGGCTCGTCGCGCTCGAAGGCGTCGACCAGCTCCAGGCGGATCAGGTCATCGATGCGCACTTCCACCGGCAGGGTGCAACAGGTCGCATGGCAGTCGCGGCACAGGCCATTGCTGTAGCGCACCCAGGTTTCCAGGCGATCCGGGTCGGCGGAGGCGATCAGCTTGTTCTTCACGGGCGGGCGTTCGAGCAGGTGGGGCGGCGCGATCATAGCGATCTGCGCGGGAATTGCCAGTGTTTCCGCCCCGCGCCATTGCCGGACAGGCGGTAGCGCAGATGTAAGGGAAACCTGCAAACCTTTCAGGATCGTCAACGCCGTAGATGAACGGGCGCGGCTGCCATGAGTCCCTTTTGTGTGTCTTCGCTAACCGAGGTCTGTCCATGACGCAGGAAACCGTTAATCCCACCGCCGATGAGGTCACCGCTTTCCGTGAACGCGTGTTGCGCAAGCTCACCTACGCGGTGGGCAAGGACCCGGAGCATGCCTCGGACCACGACTGGTTCGAGGCCGTCGCCCTGGCCGCGCGTGACAGCACCATCGATCGCTGGATGGACTGCACCCGGCAGACCTACCGCGAGGGCCAGAAGCGGGTCTACTACCTTTCCCTGGAATTCCTCATCGGCCGCCTGCTGGTCGACAGCCTGAGCAACCTCGGCCTGTTCGAGGTGGCGCGCGAAGCGCTGGCGGAGCTGGACGTGGATATCGACCGCATCCGCCTGCTGGAGCCGGATGCGGCGCTGGGGAACGGTGGCCTGGGGCGCCTGGCGGCCTGCTTCATGGAAAGCATGGCGACCCTGGGCGTGGCCTCGCACGGTTACGGCATCCGCTACGACCATGGCCTGTTCCGTCAGGCCATCGTCGATGGCTGGCAGCACGAGCAGACCGAAACCTGGCTGGATTTGGGCAACCCCTGGGAGTTCGAGCGCTCGGAGGTCAGCTACTTGATCGGTTTCGGCGGCAACGTCGCCGCCAGCACCGACGAGCGCGGCGAGGTGCAGCATTTCTGGCACTGGGCCGAAGGCGTGCGGGCGATCGCCTACGACACGCCGATCGTCGGCTGGCGCGGGGCGGGCGTGAACACCCTGCGCCTGTGGCGCGCCCGGCCGGAGGCGGATTTCCACCTGGAGCGCTTCAACGCCGGCGACCATATCGGTGCCGCTGCCGAAGAGGCGCGCGCCGAAAGCATCTCGCGGGTGCTCTACCCGGCCGACAGCACCGAGGCCGGCCAGGAGCTGCGCCTGCGCCAGGAATATTTCTTCGTCGCCGCCTCGTTGCAGGATCTGCTGCGCCGCCACCTCAAGCAGCGCGGCACGCTGGACAACCTGCCGGAGTTCGCCGCCATCCAGCTCAACGACACCCACCCGGCGATCGCCGTGGCCGAGTTGATGCGCCTGCTGGTCGACGTGCACGGCTACGAGTGGACGCATGCCTGGCGGCTGACCACCGCGACGCTGTCCTATACCAACCACACGCTGCTGCCCGAGGCGCTGGAAACCTGGCCGGTGGGGCTGATGGAGCGCCTGCTGCCACGGCACATGCAGATCATCTACCTGATCAACGCCTTCCACCTCGACTGCCTGCGCGAGCGCGGGCTGCACGACGCCGACCTGCTGCGCTCGGTCTCGCTGATCGAGGAGGACCACGGCCGCCGGGTGCGCATGGGCAACCTGGCCTTCCTCGGCTCGCACAGCACCAATGGCGTCTCGGCCCTGCATACCCAGCTGATGCGCAAGACGGTGTTCACCGACCTGCACGGGCTGTATCCGCAGCGGATCAACAACAAGACCAACGGCATCACCTTCCGCCGCTGGCTGTACCAGGCCAACCCGCAGCTCACCCGGCTGCTGGTCGACAACCTCGGCGAGGACCTGCTCGATGCGCCGGAGACGCGCCTGCGCGAGCTCGAGCCCTATGCCGAGCAGGCGCACTTTCGCCAGCGCTTCGCCGAGCAGCGGCTGGCCAACAAGCGGCATCTGGCGAATGTGATCCACGAGCGCCTGGGCATCTGCGTCGATCCGCAGGCGCTGTTCGACGTGCACGTCAAGCGCATCCACGAATACAAGCGCCAGTTGCTCAACCTGCTGCACACCGTGGCGCTGTACCACGCCATTCGCGACGATCCGGGCGGCAACTGGGTACCGCGGGTGAAGATCTTCGCCGGCAAGGCGGCGGCCAGCTATCACCAGGCCAAGCTGATCATCAAGCTGAGCAACGACATCGCCAACACCATCAACGCCGACCCCACGGTGCGCGGCCTGCTCAAGGTGGTGTTCCTGCCCAACTACAACGTCAGCCTGGCCGAGGACATCATTCCCGCCGCCGACCTCTCCGAGCAGATCTCCACCGCCGGCCTGGAGGCTTCCGGCACCAGCAACATGAAGTTCGCCCTCAACGGCGCGCTGACCATCGGCACGCTGGACGGCGCCAATGTCGAGATGAGCGAGCAGGTGGGGCTGGAGCACATGTTCATCTTCGGCCTCACCGCGCAGCAGGTGAGCGCGCGCAAGCTCGCCAACGAATACAACGCCGAGGCCACCATCGACGCCACCCCACGGCTCAAGGAGGTGCTGGCGGCGATTCGTGGCGGCGCCTTCTGCTCGGAGGACCCGGCCCGCTACGCCGGCCTGGTGGACGGCCTCAGCTGGCACGACACCTTCATGGTCTGCGCCGACTTCGACGCCTACTGGCAGGCGCAGCTGGATGTCGAGGCGTGCTGGCGCGACCCGGCCCGCTGGTGGCGCTCGGCGGTGCTGAACACCGCGCGGATGGGCTGGTTCTCTTCGGACCGGACCATCCGCGAATATGCCCGCGATATCTGGAAGGTCATGTAGCGCGCCTGCCTGCAGGCTGTACGGGCGGTGCCACCAGCGATGCCGGCGGCCGCTTGCCGTTTCGCTGAACTCTGCCTGCTGCCTGCCGGTCTGAGGGGAGTTAGTTTCCCCGCGGCCTGCTAAACTGCGCGGGTTTATCCTTCCTCCGGAGCCATTTCCATGTCACGCGTAACCCTCAGTCGCTACCTCATCGAGCAGACTCGCAGCAACAACACCCCGGCGGACCTGCGCTTTCTAATCGAGGTGGTCGCGCGAGCGTGCAAGGAGATCAGCCACGCGGTATCCAAGGGCGCCCTCGGCGGGGTGCTGGGCAGTAACGACAGCGAGAACATCCAGGGCGAGGTGCAGAAGAAGCTCGACGTGCTCTCCAACGAGATCCTGCTGGAGGCCAACGAATGGGGCGGGCACCTGGCCGGCATGGCTTCCGAGGAAATGGACAACGCCTACCAGATTCCCGGCAAGTACCCCAAGGGCGCCTACCTGCTGGTCTTCGATCCGCTGGACGGCTCCAGCAACATCGACGTGAACGTCTCGGTCGGCACCATCTTCTCGGTGCTGCGCTGCCCGGATGCCTGCTTCAGCCAGAATGACGCGCTGGGCGAGGAAGCCTTCCTCCAGCCCGGCACCAAGCAGGTCGCCGCCGGCTACGCCATCTACGGCCCGCAGACCATGCTGGTGCTGACCCTCGGCGATGGCGTCATGGGCTTCACCCTGGACCGCGAGCTGGGCAGCTTCGTGCTCACCCACGAGCGTCTGCGAGTGCCGGAAAGCACCGCCGAATTCGCCATCAACATGTCCAACCAGCGCCACTGGGAAGAGCCGGTCAGGCGCTACGTCGGCGAGCTGTTGGCCGGCGAGACCGGGCCGCTGGGCAAGAACTACAACATGCGCTGGATCGCCTCGATGGTCGCCGACGTGCACCGCATCCTCACCCGCGGCGGCCTGTTCATGTACCCGCGCGACGCCCGCGAGCCGGAGAAGCCGGGCAAGCTGCGCCTGATGTACGAGGCCAACCCGATGTCGATGATCATCGAGCAGGCCGGCGGCGCGGCCACCAATGGCCTGCAGCGCATCCTCGATATCCAGCCCGAATCCCTGCACCAGCGCGTGGCGGTGTTCCTCGGCTCGAAGGAAGAAGTCGAACGCATCACCGGCTACCACCAGGCTGAGCGATGCCGGCCCCCTGGCAGCAACTGTTCGACTGGTGGTTCGGCCAGGGCGCCACGGCGGCTGACATCGCCGCCGAGAAGCATGCGCTGTGGTTCGGCTACAAGCCGGCGCAGGATGCCGAGGCCGGCGAGCGCTTCGGCGCCTGGACGCAGCAGGCGCTCGATGGTGGCCTGCAGGAATGGGTCGGGCAGCCCGAGGGCTGGCTGGCGTTGCTGCTGTTGCTCGACCAGCTGCCGCGGATGATCCATCGCGGCACGCCGCAGGCGTTCGCCGGCGATGCGCGTGCCCAGCAGCTGGTCCGCGATGGCCTGGCACACGGCGGCGACATGCTGCTGGCGCCGATCCAGCGGGTATTCGTCTACCTGGTGCTGGAGCACAGCGAGAATCTCGCCGTGCAGGAGCTGGCCGTCGCGCATTTCACCGCGCTGCGGGACATCGCCGCGGCCGGCGAGCGCAAGCTGTACGACGACTTTCTCGATTATGCCGAGCGCCACCGCGAGGTGATCTCGCGTTTCGGCCGCTTTCCCCATCGCAACGCCATGCTCGGGCGCGAGTCCAGCGACGCCGAGGCGGCCTTTCTGGCACGCCCGGGTTCGGGTTTCTGAGTGCCGGCTGCGATGCAGTGAATCCTATAAAGAAGCAAGGAGCTCGATATGTCGTTGCGTACCCCATTGCTGATCGCCGCCGCGCTGTTGCTCGGCGCCTGCAGCCCGATCACCCAGGAGAACTTCGCCAAGCTCAAGCCCGGCATGGAACGCGCCGAGGTGGAGCGACTGCTCGGCAAGCCGGCCGAGTGCGCCGGCGCGCTGGGCATGTCCAGCTGCACCTGGGGCGAGAAGAACCGCTTCATCAGCGTGCAGTTCGCCGGCGACAAGGTGATGATGTTTTCCGGCAAGGGCCTCAAGTAGCCGCCCCGCTCAGTCCCACTCCAGCTGCGCCAGTTGCCAGTCGTTCCCTTCCCGCCGCCACTGCAGCCGGATCTGGTAGTGGCCCGCCTGCTGCGGAATCAGCGCTTCGGCGCCGGTCAGGGCGAGCTGTGCCTCGGTGTGGCCGCGGTCGGGATAAGTGGGATCGATCCAGCTTCGCTGGGTCAGCGCGATCACCTTGACGTTGCGATGGCGCAGGAACATCAGCGCTGCGGTACGCCTGGCCCACTCGCGGTCGTACTGCCGCTGGGCCTGGAAGTCGGCGTGCAGCAGCTCCATCAGTGCGCTGGTCTGCTTGCTTTCCAGGCTGGCCTGGAGCCTCTCGGCGGCGGCCTGCAGCGCCGCTTCCGGATCGTCGCGCGCGCAGCTGGCGAGCGACAGTGCACAGAGCAGGGGGATGGTAGCGGCTAATTTCCACGGTGACATGCTCAACTCCTCGAACCCCGTTATGATGCCGCTAACGTCATGCGGGCTGGCCGGCCCGCCGTAGATCGGGAGTGTGCCATGCAGACCTTGTTTCCGGAGATAAAACCCTACGCCCGGCACGAGCTGGCGGTCGAAGAACCGCATGTGCTTTACGTCGACGAGAGCGGTTCGCCGGATGGTCTGCCGGTGGTGTTCGTGCATGGCGGCCCCGGCGGCGGCTGCGACGCCATCAGCCGGCGCTTCTTCGACCCGACCCTGTACCGCATCATCACCTTCGACCAGCGCGGCTGCGGGCGCTCGACGCCGCATGCGAGCCTGGAGGACAACACCACCGCGCACCTGATCGCCGACATGCAGCGCATTCGCGAACACCTGGGCATCGACAAGTGGGTGCTGTTCGGCGGCTCCTGGGGCTCGACGCTGTCGCTGGCCTACGCCCAGGCCTACCCCGAGCACGTGCACGCACTGATCCTGCGCGGCATCTTCCTCTGCCGGCCGCACGATCTGGCCTGGTTCTACCAGGACGGCGCCAGCCGCCTGTTCCCCGACTACTGGCAGGACTTCATCGCACCGATCCCGCCGGAGGAGCGCGACGACCTGATGCAGGCGTACTACCGCAGGCTCACCGGCAGCGACCAGATCGCCCAGATGCACGCGGCCAAGGCCTGGTCCTGCTGGGAGGGGCGTACCGCCACCCTGCGGCCGAACAACCACGTGGTCGAGCGCTTCACCGATGCTCATCGCGCGCTGTCGATGGCGCGCATCGAATGCCACTACTTCGTCAACCAGGCCTTCCTCGAGCCGGACCAGTTGCTGCGCGACATGCCGAAGATCGCCCACCTGCCCGGCATCATCGTGCATGGCCGCTACGATGCCATCTGCCCGCTGGACAATGCCTGGGCACTGCACCAGGCCTGGCCGAACAGCGAGCTGCAGATCATCCGCGACGCCGGCCATTCCGCGGCGGAAAGCGGGATCGCCGATGCGCTGGTGCGCGCCACCGGCGAGATCGCCCATCGCCTGCTCGACCTGCCGCCGGCGGATGCCTGATGGAGACGCGCGGATGAAGGGGCTGATCCAGCGCGTGCGGCATGCGCGAGTCGAAGTCGCCGGTGAGGTGGTCGGCGCCATCGACCAGGGCCTGCTGGTACTGGTCGGCGTCGAACGCGAGGACGACCGTGCGCGGGCCGACAAGCTGCTGCACAAGCTGCTCAACTACCGGGTGTTCGGCGATGCGAGGGGCGGATGAACCGCTCGTTGCAGGACGTCGGCGGCGGCCTGCTGCTGGTGTCGCAATTCACCCTGGCGGCCGATACCCGCAGCGGTTTGCGCCCGAGCTTTTCCTCCGCCGCGCCACCGGCGCAGGGCGAAGAGCTCTACGACTACCTGCTCGCGCAGGCGCGCCAGCAGCACCCGCAGGTGGCCTGCGGGCGTTTCGGCGCCGAGATGCAGGTGCACCTGCTCAACGACGGGCCGGTGACCTTCCTGCTGGAGAGCTGAATCACGGGCTGGCTCGGACCTCAGCGCCCGGCCGGCTCCAGGTCGTTGTCGTGCAGCCAGCTGATGGCGTATTCGCGAAGCTGCACGGTCTGGTAGCGCAGCCAGGCCTCGCGGGTCTCGGGAAAATCTTCCAGCTTGAAATCGAAGGTGCGCAGCGGTTTGCGACCGTTCAGTGCATTGCTCAGCACGGCATGCGCGATGGGGTCGTGCTGGGTGAACAGGAAGGCCTCGCGCATGGCGATCGATTGCGCCAGTTCCAGCGGCTCTATCTGCAGGTAGCGATCCTGCTGCACGTCGTACTTCTCCATGACGCCGGGCGCCGGCTCGCCGGGGAAGACCGCGCGAATCTCGCCGTTTTCCAGGTCGAGGTAGTATTCGGCGGTATCGCGCCCGTCCAGTGCGTATTCCAGGCGGTGCAAGTCGATGGTCAGTGGTCGCATGGCAAGGACGGCTCTTTGATTGGGATTCTGTCGGGGAAAGACCCTAGCTCTCTGACCCCCGTGCACCGGCTGGGTGCGCTACGTTCATCGGGGCCGGCTGTAAACGCTGTGGTCGATTCGCTCAGAACAACCGGGCCAGCAGCGCGCTGACCGCCGTTTCCACGCGCAGGATGCGCTCGCCGAGCTGCACCGGCTGCAGGCCGGCGGCGGCGAGCTTTTCCACCTCATAGGGAATCCAGCCGCCTTCCGGGCCGATGGCCAGGGTCACCGGCTCGGCCAGCGCACGGGGGCAGGCCGGATAGTCGCCGGGATGGCCGAGCAGGCCGCGGGTGCCGGCGGCCAGCTGTGGCAGGCGATCCTCGACGAAGGGCTTGAAGCGCTTTTCGATGCTGACCTCGGGCAGCACGGTATCGCGCGCCTGCTCCAGGCCCAGGACCAGCTGTTCGCGAATAGCCGCGGGTTCGAGGAAGGGCGTCTGCCAGAAGCTCTTTTCCACCCGGTAGCTGTTGAGCAGCACCAGGCGCGGCACGCCCATGGCGGCGACGGTCTGCAGCACCCGGCGCAGCATCTTCGGCCGCGGCAGGGCGAGCAGCAGGGTCACCGGCAGCTTGGCCGGCGGCGGCTGGTCGAGGGTCACTTGCAGTTCGGCCTCGCGGGCATCCAGGCGCAGCAGGCGACCGCTGCCCATGTGGCCGCCGAGCAGGCCGACGCGCAGGGTTTCGCCGGCCTCGGCGCGATGTACCTGCTGCAGGTGCGTGAGGCGACGGTCGCGCAGCAGCACGCGGTCGCCGGCGACGAAATCGGCCGTTTCGAGCAGCAGCAGGTTCACGGACGTGGCGCGGGTGGCTGGTCGCCGGGTTCCGAGGCCTCCGGCTCGGCATCGCCACGGAAATGCGCGTCGCGCTTCTTGACCATGCTGCCGCAGATCAGCCCGGCCTCGAACAGCAGCCACATCGGCACGGCCAGCAGTGCCTGCGAGAACACGTCCGGCGGCGTCAGCACCATGCCGACCACGAAGCAGCCGACGATCACGTAGGGACGACTCTTGCGCAGGCTGGCGACATCGACGATGCCGACCCAGATCAGCAGGAAGGTCGCCACCGGAATCTCGAACGCCACGCCGAAGGCGAAGAACAGCGTGAGGACGAAATCCAGGTACTGGCCGATATCGGTCATCATCGCCACGCCTTCCGGGGTCACGCTGGCGAAGAAGCCGAACATGATCGGGAACACCACGAAGTAGGCGAAGGCCATGCCGGCATAGAACAGCACGATGCTCGATACCAGCAGCGGCACGGCGATGCGCTTCTCGTGCTTGTACAGGCCGGGGGCGATGAAGCCCCAGATCTGGTGCAGGATGATCGGCATCGAGAGGAACAGCGCGACCATCAGCGTCAGCTTGAACGGCGTCAGGAACGGCGAGGCGACGCCGGTGGCGATCATCGTCGCGCCTTCCGGCAGATAGGCGCGCAGCGGTGCGGCGACCAGCGCGTAGATCTGCTGGGAGAAGTAGAACAGCCCGCCGAACAGCAGGCCGATGGCGATCACGCAGCGCAGCAGGCGCTTGCGTAGCTCGGTCAGGTGGGCGACCAGCGGCATTTCCTGGTCGTCGATGGAAGACTGGCTCATGGTTCGGGCGATCTGTCAGGGCGTGGAGCGGGTTCGGCGGCCTTGGGCGGCTCGGCCGGCTGCTCGAGCCCGGCCGGCTGTTCGACGCTGGCCGGTTCGGCCGGGCTGCTGGCGGCGGGTTTGCTGTCGCCCGCGCTCGAGGCGGTGCCGGTCGCCGGCGGCAGGATGCTTTGCTTCATTTCCCGTTCGAGGTCGAGGATGCGCTCGTTGTGCAACTGCCGGCGAATCTCGTCGGCGCCGATCTCGCGCTCGACCTCGGCCTTGATGTTGCTGAAGCTGCGTTTCAGGCGGCCGACCCACAAGCCGGTGGTGCGCACCGCGCCGGGCAGGCGTTCCGGGCCGAGCACCAGCAGCGCCACCAGGCCGACCAGCAGCAGTTCGGTGAAACCGATATCGAACATCAGGACGTGCTCACATCAAAAGGGAGAGCGGCCGCGCAAGGGCGGGCATCCGAGTGGAGGTCCGCCGGCGCGCGGCCGCGTCGTGCGTTGGGACTAGTCTTTCTTGGTCGGTTCTTCGACCTTGCGTGCCTGGGCGTCGATGGTCTGCCCCGGCTTCTCTTCCACGCCGGGCTTGTCCTCGTCGGTGCCCATGGATTTGCGGAAGCCCTTGATCGCATCGCCGAGATCGGAGCCCAGGCCCTTGAGGCGCTTGGTACCGAACAGCATGATGACGATGAGCAGGATGATCAGGAGTTGCCAGATGCTGATGCCGCCAAAACCCATGGTGATATCTCCGATGTAATCAGGTTTGCGGGCGCGCGGCTTTTTCCGCGTGCCCGGAGAGACCGAAGCGCCGGTCCAGCTCGTCCAGTACCGCCTGCGGGTGCTGGCCGAGGGCGGCGAGCATGACCAGGCTGTGGAACCAGAGATCGGCGGTTTCGTAGATCAGGTCGCTGCAGTCGCCGCTGACGGCGGCGTCCTTGGCGGCGAGGATGGTCTCCACCGATTCCTCGCCGACCTTTTCGAGAATCTTGTTCAGCCCCTTGTGATACAGGCTGGCCACGTAGGAGCTGTCCGGCGCCGCATCCTTGCGGGCTTCCAGCACCTCGGCCAGGCGGGCGAAGGTGTCACTCATGCTTGTGCTCCGCATAGATGGCGCCGGGGTCCTTGAGGACCGGTTCGACGGTTTTCCAGGCGCCGTTTTCGTAGACGCGGTAGAAGCAGCTTTCGCGGCCGGTATGGCAGGCGATACCGCCGATCTGCTCGACCATGAGGATGATCACGTCCGCGTCGCAGTCCAGGCGCAGTTCGTGCAGCCGCTGCACGTGGCCGGACTCCTCGCCCTTGCGCCACAACTTGCCGCGCGAGCGCGACCAGTAGATGGCGCGGTTCTCCTGCGCGGTCAGCGCCAGGGCCTCGCGGTTCATCCAGGCCATCATCAGCACGCGGCCTGTCTTGTGGTCCTGCGCGATCGCCGGGACCAAGCCGTCGGCGTTCCAGTTGATCTCGTCCAGCCAGTTCATCGAATTCTCCGCTCAATGCGCCAAGTGTGCCAGCCCGAATCGGCGCTGGCTATCGGCGCACCACGATGAGGATGCCCGCCGCCAGCATGAGCCAGGCCGGCCAGGCGGCCAGCGCGGTGAAGCTGGCGGCGTTGCTCGCCAGGGTCGCGCCGCCGCCCAGCAGCACGGCGCCGG
>NZ_AZSV01000092.1:0-16990 GCF_000582595.1 Pseudomonas sp. BAY1663 | reverse complement strand
TGGCCGCAGGCCTGCCAAAAGCCCCGCCAGCGCACCGTCAGCCCAGCGCGGTATCCAGGAACATCATCACCGCGAACCCCACCATCAGGCCCAGCGTGGCCGGCGTCTGGTGGCCGTTGCGATGGGTTTCCGGGATGACTTCATGGGATACCACGAAGATCATCGCACCCGCCGCCAACCCTAGGCTGACCGGATAGGCGACGGCAAAACCGCTGGACATGCCAATCCCCACCAGCGCACCAACCGGCTCCATGAGCCCGGATGCCGCGGCCACCAATGCCGAAGCCAGCGCGGACAGGCCGGTAGTCCGCAGCGCCAGCGCAACCGCCAGCCTTCCGGGATGTCCTGGAGGGAAATGGCGGTGGTCAGCGGCAGCCCGACGCTCATGTCGCCATTGGCGAAGCTCACACCGATCGCCATGCCCTCCGGGATGTTGTGCAGGGCGATTGCCAGCACGAACAGCCATACCCGGTTGAGCCGCTCGCAGTCAGGGCCGCAAGGGCCGGTGCTCGCATGCTCGTGTGGGGTGAAATAATCCAGGCCGAGCATCAGCAGCACGCCGATTCCGAGCCCGACCACCACGGTCAAGGCCGCCGCCGGACCGTTGCCGAAGATCTCGCGACCGGCTTCCAGGCCGGGCAGGATCAGCGAGAACGCACTGGCCGCCAGCATCATGCCGGCAGCGAAGCCGAGCATGCTGTCCTGGGTGCGCGTGGAAATATTGCGCAGGCCGATGGCCAGGAAAGCGCCAACGGCCGTGGCGATAAAACCGGCACTGCCACCCAGCATCGCATAGCGGATGTTGCCTGCCTGAGCCCCCTGGAAGGCGCTGATGCTGCCGACGACGAGCAGCAGGACGACGATCAATGCCGTTGCAGCCAACCCCAGGGCGATCCCGGGATAGGCCTGCGCCTGGGCGAGCCAGGCGGAGCGCAGGTTGACGACAGGACTTTGAGCGGTAGTAGCCATGGGTCGGGATCCGGAAAGCGGGCCGCCATTGTACCCCGCCGTCGGCCAGGCCAAAGCTATGGCCCCGATAGATCGGAGCCATGGCCAGGCTCGCCGGCCCAACCGCGACGAAATGCCCACGCTGTACCATTGCCGAGTGTTTGTTCGTAAGCTTGAAAGCGTGTCGATGGCCGTCACGGGCCGTATCAGGGAGTGGTCCGTCTTGCCTGCCGCCAAATCTTTCCGCTCGCTGCTGTTGCTCGCCCTGCCGTTAGCGCTCGGTGCCTGGCTGCTCTGGCACCGCTGGCAGGGCCCCGAACTGCCCGGCTATCGACTGGAGGCACGGCCGCTGGTGCAACGCGTGGTCGCCAGCGGCGAGGTCGACCACCTGTCGATCGCCCAGGTCGGCAGCGAGCTCACCGGTGTCGTCGCCATGCGGCATGTTCGCGAAGGTGACGCGGTGAAGGCCGGCGACCTGCTGCTGGAATTGCGTGACGAGGAACCGCGCGCCCGCCTCGGTGAAGCCGAAGCCGCCCTGCGCCAGCTGGTCGAATCCAGCCGGCCACAAGCCGAGGCGACCCTGCGTGATGCACAGAGCGACTTCGAACAGGCCACGCGCGAACTGAAGCGGCGCGAAACGCTGTTCGAGCGCAAGCTGCTGGCCTCCGAGGCGCTCGAGCAGGCCCGACGAGCCGAACTGGCCGCGCGCGTGGTACGGGACCGCGCGCGCCTCGCTGCGGCCGCGCTAGCCGCTGGCGGCAGCGAGGAGCAGGTGCTGCGCCAGCGCCTGGAAGCGGCCCGCGCCGCGCTGGCGAAAACCCGTATCCATGCCCAGGTCGACGGCATCGTGCAGACGCGCAGCGTCGAGCCTGGCGACCTGATCCAGCCGGGCCGCACGCTTCTGGAAATCGCCCGCTCGGGCAGCAGCGAGATCCTGCTGCCGCTGGACGAGAAGAACCTGGCCCCGGTCGAACTGGGGCAAGCGGCGCGGATCATCGCCGATGCCTACCCCGACCGCCTGCTGGAAGCCCGGGTCAGCTTCATCGCCCCCAGCGTCGATACGTCACGCGGCACCATCGATGTCCATCTCGACCTGCTCGAGCCAGCCGACTTCCTGCGCCAGGGCATGACCGTCTCGGTGAATATCGAGACCGGCCACCGCGACCGGGCGCTGGTGCTGCCCAACGACGCCTTGCGCGCGCGCAATGGGCAACGGGCCCAGGTGTTGCGCGTGCGCGACGGCAAGGCCGAGCGCGTGGATATCCGCCTGGGCCTGCTCGGCACTGCGCTGAGCGAGGTGGTGGACGGCCTGCGGGCCGGTGACCGGGTGCTGGTCGGCGAAGCCGAGGATGGCCAGCGGGTGCGCATGCGCGAGCAGCCGATTCCCAGCGGCATCCAGGACTGAGCCCGATGCGCCTGGCCGATTCGCTGTGGACCGAATGGAAGATCGCACTGCGCTTCCTGCTGGATAATCGCATGCAGACCCTGCTGATCATCTTCGGTATCGCCGTCGGCTCGGCCGTGATCGTCTTCATCACCGCCCTGATCACCGGCCTGCAGGCCAACGTGATCGAGCGCACCCTGGCACCCAGGCGCACATTCGTATTCTCCCGCCCGATGAGGTCAACCGGACGTTGCCGGCGGACGGCGAGACGCTTGCACTCGTGCTGGAAAGCCCGCGAGCACAGCGCCTGCGCTCGATCATCAACTGGCAGGATGTACGCGACGTTCTCGACGAGGACCCGCAGATCCTCGCCGTATCGCCGGTGGTCAGCGGCCCGGCGCTGGCCCGCCGCGGCGTTGCGCGTGCCTCGGTGGCGCTGCTCGGCATCGACCCGCAGCGCTATCAGCGCATCATTCCCCTGGCCCGGGACCTGATCGACGGCCGGTTGCTGGTCGGCGCCAGCCATGCGGTGATCGGCAAGGAGCTGGCCCGGGACCTGGGACTCGGCATCGGCGACAAGCTGCGCCTGGATGCCGGCGAGGGCCGCGAAGCGGTCGTCGACATCTCCGGCATCTTCGAACTAGGCGTACGCGAACTGGATGCGCGCTATGTATACCTCGACCTGAAACAGGCGCAGACGCTGCTCGACCTGCCCGGCGGCATCACCGTCATCGACACGACCGTGGCCGAAATCTTCCAGGCCGACCGCATCGCCCGGCGCCTGGCGCGGCTCACCGGCCTGCGCGCGGAAAGCTGGATGGAGACCAACGGCCAACTGCTCAATGCCCTCAGCTCGCAGAGCATGACCACCGAGATGATCCGCGTATTCGTCGGCATCTCGGTGGCCTTCGGTATCGCCAGCGTGCTGGCGGTGAGCGTGGTCCAGCGAACCCGCGAGATCGGCATCCTGCGCGCCATGGGCAGCCCGCGCGGGCAGATCCTGCGGGTTTTCCTGCTGCAGGGCGGCCTGCTCGGGCTCCTCGGCTCGACCTGCGGAAGCGCCGCCGGCTGGGGGCTGGTGCAGGTCTTCAATACCCTGGGGCCAGGCTTGTTCTACATTCCCGTCGACCCGAGGCTGGTACCGCTGGCAATGCTGGTGGCGACCATCACCGGGGTCCTGGCCGCAGCGCTGCCGGCGCGGCGGGCAGCCCGTTACGACCCGGCGGTGGCGATCCGCTATGTCTGAATCCATTCCCTTCCAGGATGCCACCGAAGTACTGCGCCTGGATCAGGTGCGCAAGACGTTCAACACCGGCACCCCGCTGGAAACCGAGGTGCTGCACGGCATCGACCTGCGCCTGTGTCGCGGCGAGCTGGCCGCCCTGGTCGGCCCGTCCGGCTCCGGCAAGAGCACCCTGCTCAATATCATCGGCCTGCTCGACACGCCCAGCGCCGGCGAGCTGTATCTGCTCGGCCAGCCGACTCGCAACGGCGACGATGCGACACGCACCCACTTGCGCAACCAGGCCATCGGCTTCGTCTTCCAGTTCCATCACCTGATCTCCGCGTTCAGCGTGCTGGAGAACGTGCTGATGCCGTTGATGATCCGCCACGGCAAGCCTTCCGGCGATGACGTCGAACGGGCCCGCAACCTGCTCGAAGAAGTCGGCCTGGGCCCCTTCGCCGACAAGAAGCCGACCCAGATCTCCGGCGGCCAGCAACAGCGCGTCGCCATCGCCCGGGCACTGGTCACCCGCCCGCCGCTGCTGCTGGCCGACGAGCCGACCGGCAATCTCGACAGCCGCACGGCGCAAAGCGTGTTCGAGCTGTTCCACCGCATCAACGCCCAGTTCGGTTGCGCGGTGCTGGTGGTGACCCATGACCCGCGGCTGGCCGCCGATTGCGCACGTACCATTCAGTTGGTGGATGGCCGCATCGTCAGCGACGAAAGCAACCCGGCCGGAACCTGAGCCCTCCCGCGCGCCATTCGCCCTCCCTGGTGGAGCGGTCGGCGAAGTGGTTCGGCATCGCTAATAACTATAAATTCTAAGCATATAACCAAAATCAGAGCTAAGATCGACTTGGAGCATACCCCCATGGGTATTAAACCCACCGACCAAGGAGTCGCCCATGAACGCCCATGTTGAAGCCTTCTTCGATCCCGCGACCTTCACCTACAGCTATGTGGTGAGCGATCCCGAAACACGCCAGTGCGCGCTGATCGACTCGGTGCTGGACTATGATCCGGCGTCCGGCCGCACATCCCATGCGACCGCCGAACGCCTGGTCGACTACGTGCGCCAGCATGACCTCAAGGTGCAGTGGTTGCTGGAAACCCACGTCCATGCCGACCACCTGAGCGCCGCGCCGTACCTGAAGCAACGGCTGGGCGGCCAGTTGGCCATCGGCGACCAGGTCACCGTGGTGCAGGACACCTTCGGCAAGCTGTTCAATGCCGGTGCCGGTTTCGCCACCGACGGGCGCCAGTTCGATCACCTGTTCCACGACGGCGATACCTTCCAGGTCGGCAGCGTCCAGGCGCGCGCCATCCACACCCCGGGCCATACGCCAGCCTGCATGACCTATGTGATCGGCGATGCCGCCTTCGTCGGCGACACCCTGTTCATGCCCGACTACGGCACCGCCCGCTGCGATTTCCCTGGCGGCGATGCGCGCACGCTGTACCGGTCGATCCAGAAACTGTTCGCGCTGCCGGACGAGACGCGTGTGTTCATGTGCCACGACTACAAGGCACCCGGCCGCGAGGAGTTCCTCTACGAAACCAGCATCGCAGCCGAACGCGAACACAACGTGCACGTACACGGCGGCATCGACGAAGAGCGCTTCGTCGCCATGCGCACCGCCCGGGACGCCACGCTGGCGATGCCTACCCTGATCCTGCCCTCGGTGCAGGTCAACATGCGCGGCGGTGAACTGCCCGAGCCGGAGAGCAATGGCATGCGCTATCTGAAGATCCCCCTGGACGTGCTGTAAACCCACTGAGTGGAGGATGTCCCATGCAAACAATAAAAAACCTGACCCCCTTCATCTCGGTCGCCGCACAGTTGCAACCGGCGGACATGGCGTCACTGGCCGCCAGCGGCTTTCGCTGCGTCATCAACAACCGCCCGGACAACGAAGGCGAAGGTCAGCCATCCAGCGCGGCGATGCGCACGGCCGCCGAAGCATCCGGGCTCGACTACCATCACCTGCCGGTGGTCTCCGGGCAGATCAGCGACGCCGACGTCGCCGCCTTCCGGGCCCTGCTGGAGCGGATCAAGGGCCCGGCGCTGGCGTTCTGCCGGACCGGCACGCGTTCTGCCTCCCTCTGGGCGCTGGCCGAGGCACACCACCTGGACCCGCAGGTGCTGCTGCGCACCGCCGGGCAGGCAAACTACGACCTGGGCGCCCTGCTGCCGCGCCTGCAGCAATACTGGCAAGCCAGGGCCGATGAGCCGCTGAGCCCGGCGCCCCGCTTCGCCGTCACGTCACGCTACGACGTCCTGGTGATCGGCGCAGGTGCGGCCGGTTGCGCGGTGACCGCCAGCCTGCTCAAGCGCGACCCGGGGCTGCGCATCGGGATCATCGAGCCGCGCGAGCAGCACTACTACCAGCCGGGCTGGACCCTGGTGGGCGCCGGGGTGTTCGAACGCACCGAGACCGAACGCGCCATGAGCCGCTGCATCCCGGCCAAGGCCCAATGGATACGCGCCGCCGCCGAGGCCTTCGAGCCGGAGCACCAGCAGGTGGTTTTGGAAGACGGCAGCCGCATCGGCTATCGGGCACTGGTGGTCTGCCCCGGGCTGAGCCTCGACTGGGATGCCATCGAAGGCGTGCGCGACAGCCTCGGCAAGTTCGGCGTGACCTCCAACTATGCCTTCGAACTGGCGCCCTATACCTGGCAGCTGGTGCAGGGGCTACGCCGTGGCAAGGCCCTGTTCACCCAGCCACCGATGCCGATCAAGTGTGCCGGCGCACCGCAAAAGGCCATGTATCTGTCGTGCGACTACTGGCTCAGGCAGGGCGTACTGCCGGACATCCAGGTGGACTTCTGTTCCGCCGGCGCGGTGCTGTTCGGGGTGGCGGATTTCGTTCCCGGGCTGATGCGCTACGTCGAGCGCTACGGTGCCCAACTCGACTTCAACCACAGCCTGACCGCGGTCGACGGGCCAGCGCGCAAGGCCTGGTTCAAGGTTACCGGCAGTGACGGCCAGAGCCGTACGGTCGAACGCGATTTCGACCTGCTGCACGTGGTACCACCGCAGCATGCCCCGGACTTCATTCGCCAGAGCCCGCTGAGCAATGCCGACGGCTGGTTCGAAGCCGAGCATGAAACGCTGCGCCACCCGCGCTTCGGCAACATCTTCAGCCTCGGCGACGTCTGCTCCGCGCCCAACGCCAAGACCGCCGCTGCGGTGCGCAAGCAGGCGCCGGTGGTTGCCGAAAACGTCCTGAGCGTGCTGGGCGGCAGCGGGCCGCGCGCGATCTACGATGGCTACGGCTCCTGCCCGCTGACCGTCGAGCGCGGCAAGGTCATCCTTGCCGAGTTCGGTTATGGCGGCAAGCTGCTGCCGACCTTCCCCCTCGACCCCCGGGTGCCGAGGCGCCTGGCCTGGCAATTGAAGACCCAATGGATGCCGTCGATCTACTTCGACATGATGCTCAAGGGCCATGAATGGCTGGCCGAGCCGAAGCACCTGGACTTCGAACCGCGCCCGGCCGAGGCGCCGAACGCCTGCGATTTCACTCAGGAGAAGAAGTGATATGAAACAGCGGCTGGCCCGCTATCTGCCCTGCCTGGAATGGGCAAGCCGGTACGACCGCAGCGCCGCGGGGAAGGATGGCCTCGCGGCGCTGATCGTGACACTGATGCTGATCCCGCAGAGCCTGGCCTACGCCATGCTCGCGGGGCTGCCGCCGGTGACCGGCCTGTATGCCAGCATCCTGCCGCTCATCGCCTATACGCTCTTCGGCACCAGCCGCACCCTGGCGGTCGGGCCCGTCGCGGTGGTTTCGCTGATGACCGCCGCCGCCCTGGGCCCGCTGTTCGCGGCAGGCAGTGCCGAATATGCCGGCGCGGCGCTGCTTCTGGCGCTGCTCTCGGGCGCCGTATTGCTGCTGATGGCCCTGCTGCGCCTAGGCTTTCTCGCCAACTTCCTCAGCCATCCCGTCATCTCCGGCTTCATCAGCGCCTCGGGCATTCTCATCGCCCTCGGCCAGCTCAAGCACGTCCTCGGTATTTCGGTGGCCAGCGGCAACGCGCTCGAGTTGCTGCAAGGCCTGATCGCCGGCCTGCCGCAAACGCACCTGCCGACCCTGGCGATCGGCGCCTCCAGCCTGCTGTTTCTGTTCCTGGTGCGCAACCAGCTCAGCGGCTGGCTGGAACGACGCGGCGTCAGCCCGCTGCTCGCCGCCAACCTGACCAAGATCGGCCCGGTAGTCGCCCTGTTGCTGGCGGTCGCCGTGGTCAGCGCATTGCACCTGGCCGACAGCGGCGTCCGGGTGGTGGGCCAGGTACCCCAGGGGCTTCCATCATTCCGCCTGCCGCTGCTGGACCTGGCGCTGGCGCTGCAACTGCTACCCGCAGCGGTGCTGATCAGCCTGGTCGGCTTCGTCGAATCGGTATCGGTCGCGCAGACACTGGCGGCCAAGCGCCGCCAACGTATCGAACCAAATCAGGAACTGATCGCCCTAGGCAGCGCAAACGTCGCAGCCGCCCTGGGCGGCGGCTTTCCGGTGACCGGTGGCTTCGCCCGCTCGGTCGTCAACTTCGATGCCGGCGCGCAGACGCCACTGGCCGGGGCGCTGACGGCCGTGGGCATCGCCATCACCGTCTTGTTCTTCACGCCCCTGTTCCACAACCTGCCGCATGCGGTGCTGGCGGCCACCATTATCGTCGCCGTGCTCAGCCTGGTGGACCTGGCCGCGCTCAAGCGGACCTGGCGCTACTCTCGCCAGGATGCCGCGGCAATGGCCGCGACCATGCTCGGCGTGCTGCTGATCGGCGTGGAAAGCGGGATCATCCTGGGCGTCGGTCTGTCGCTGCTGCTGTTCCTCTGGCGCACCAGCCAGCCGCATATCGCGGTGGTCGGCCAACTACCCGGCAGCGAACACTTCCGCAACATCGAACGGTTCGCCGTCATACAGAGCCCCAGGGTACTGTCGGTTCGCGTCGATGAGAGCCTGTATTTCCCCAACGCCCGCTATCTCGAGGACCGCGTCGCCGAGCTGATCGGCCGGCACCCGCAGGCCGAGCACCTGGTGCTGATGTGTCCGGGTGTCAACCTGATCGATGCCAGCGCGCTGGAAAGCCTCGAAGCCATCACCGCGCGCCTGCATGCCGCCGGCGTCCAGCTGCATCTGTCCGAGGTGAAGGGGCCGGTGATGGATCAGCTACGGCGCGCCGAGTTTCTCGATCATTTCGGCGGGCAGGTATTCCTCAGCCAGTACGAAGCGCTGCTCGCGCTGGATCCACAGACCACCCGCCACGCCTTGGGGCGCCAGCGCGCCCACGCCTGAACACTCATTTCTTGACCATGACTCACAGGAAAACCATACGATGAAAACCGCTCACGACCTCGTCGAACAGGCCAAATCGCATATCCAGGAAGTATCGATTGCCGACGCCGGGCCGGCGATTCAGGCAGCCGATGTACTGATCGACGTGCGCGAAGCCGACGAGTACCACGAGGGGCATATCGACGGCGCGCTGAACATTCCGCGCGGCCTGCTCGAATTCAAGCTCAGCAACACTCCCGAACTTGGCGCCCGCGACCTGAGCATCCTGCTCTATTGCAAGACCAGTGGCCGTGCGGCCCTGGCCGCGGTCTCGCTGAAGGAGATGGGCTACCTGCAGGTGAAATCCATCGCTGGAGGATTCGATGCCTGGAACGAGGCCGGATTGCCGGTGGTGAAACCGAGCCTGCCGAGTTTCGAATGAAGCAAACGGACCGCGCGAGCGCCTGTGGCGCGGCAGGAATGAAAAAGGCCGACATCACTGTCGGCCTTCTGCCGCCAGCCCTCCGGCCGGCGGCGCATTGCGCTGCCGTCAGGCCTTGTCGTTGCAGGCCTTGCAGGTCTTGATCCCGAGTAGCGTGTAGGCTGGGCAAAAGCGAAAGATGCCGGTGGCCAGCGGCAGCAGGCCGATCCAGCCCCAGACGCCGATCACCCCGCCCAGGGTCAGGCCGATCAGCACCAGGCCGACGATAATTCGCAGAACACGATCGATTGTTCCAACATTGGCTTTCATAACGACCTCCCGGTCAGCAAGCGCGCCGGCGTTCCAGCGCGGAGAACAGCAACATCCCGCCGAGCATGGCGAGCACGAAAAGCGCGATCTGCCAGTGGCCACTGAGCAGCACCGCAACCGCGGGGCCCGGGCAGATGCCGGCGATGCCCCAACCGATACCGAACACCAGGCTGCCGCCGATCAGTCGTCCATCGAGCTCACGCTTGTGCGGCAGTTGCATCGGTGCATCCAGCAACGCGCGGCTGCGCCGCTTGGCCCAGGCGAACGGCACCAGCGCCGTCCCGATCGCGCCGGCCATCACCAGTGCGAGCGAAGGGTCCCAGGCCCCTGCCAGGTCGAGAAAACCGATCACCTTGGCGGGGTTGGCCATCCCCGAGAGCAATAGCCCCAGCCCGAACAACAAGCCGGCGGCAAACGAAGTCAGCTTGCGCATGTTCAGCCCCCCAGAAGATGACGCAGAACAAATACGGTGGCGAAGCGGCCAGCATGAACGCCAACGTGGCGACGATGGAGCGTGGCGACAGGCGCGAGATACCGCACACACCATGACCGCTGGTGCAGCCGGCGCCATAGCGCGTACCGACACCGACCAGCAGCCCCGCGATCAGCAGCCCGGGCCAGCCGGTCTGGAACGTCATGGCCGGCAGCCCATCGAACAGCAGCCAGGACAGGGGCGCCAGGAGCACGCCGAGAATGAACAGAAACTTCTCACCCCGCCCTTCCCCTCCCGGCTCCAGCATGCTCGCGAGCAGGCCGCTGATTCCGGCGATACGGCCGTTGAGGACGACGAACAAGCTGGCGGCCGTGCCAATCAGCACGCCACCGGCCAAGGCCGTCCAGGGTGTGAAATTGCCCCAGTCGATGGTCATTGCGGCCCCCTCTCGCAAAACATCTGATACAGGGTGGTAATCACCGCCAGGGCCTCCGGGCTGCTGATCCGGTAGTAGATCTGCTTGCCGTCGCGCCGGGTTTCCACCAGCCCCTCGCGTCGCAATACCGCCAGTTGCTGCGACAGCGTCGGTTGCTGGATCCCCAGCAATGCCTCGAGTTCGCTGACGTTGCGTTCACCCTGGGATAGCTGGCAAAGCAGCAACAGGCGATCGGGATTGGCCAGCGTCTTGAGCAGCGCCCCGGCCGAAGCCGCATTGGCCCGCAGTTGCTGGATATCCAGCTCGGGAGGATTCGCGTTCATGCGTCACGCCGATAGTTAAGATATAAACAATATATTTATTTGTATATTGTCTTGCAAGCCATCGGTAGAAAGAATGTGGTCATCCGCTTTGCGCCCCGTTAGCATGCCCCTACCCGTATATCGAACAGGCGAATCCTGCCACCGGCCAAGTCGGGGCTGTTTGCCTATTCCCCCTGAGATCGAGGTAGCGCATGGACAACCAGACCACTCCCGTCGCCACGGACCTGCAGCATCAGCAGCAGGCCATGCTGAAACGGCTGGCGAGAGTCGAAGGACAGGTGCGCGGCATCCAGGCCATGATCAAGCGCGGCGAGGATTGCGAAGCGATTGCCCAGCAGTTCTCCGCGGCCCGCAGCGCACTGGACAAGGCCTATCGGCTGATGCTGACCTGCCTGCTGGAGGAGGCCCTGTACGATCACGAACAGGATACCGGCGAGGCGCTGGAGCGGGTCCGCGCCATCTTCACCAAGTACACCTGAAGCCTGTTCGGCGCGGGGGAAGCGTTGACCGGGCGCGCCGAATCGGCAGCCATCAGCGAATGAACAGTTTCAGGATCAGCCGCTGGATCGCCGTGCCGTAGGCGGATAGATCAGTCGCGCGGCGTTGAAGCGCGACTTGATCAGCACGCCCTTGGCCTTGCTGAAGGCGAGGAAACCTTCATGCCCGTGGTAGTGGCCCATCCCCGAAGGCCCGATGCCACCGAACGGCATGTCGTCCTGCGCCACGTGCAGCAGGGTGTCGTTCAGGCACACGCCGCCCGAATGGGTCTCGTGCAGCACGCGTCGCTGCTCGCCCTTGTCGTAGCCGAAGTAGTACAGCGCCAGCGGGCGTGGACGCTCGTTGACATAGGCCAGGGCGTCGTCCAGACGCCGGTAAGGCACCACCGGCAGCAGCGGGCCGAAGATCTCCTCCTGCATCAGCTTCATCTCGTCGGTGACGTCCAGCACCAGGCTGTGGGCCAGGCGCCGTCCCTGGTCGCCGGGAAACAGCGGGACCAGCCGCGCGCCCCTGCTCTCGCGTCGGCGATGTAGCCCCGGAGGCGGTTCAACTGGCGCTCGTTGATGATCGCGGTGTAGTCCGGGTTGTCTTCCAGGCCGGGATAGAAGCGCTGTACGGCGGCACGGTAGGCGGCGACGAATTCCTCGACCCGCGCCTCAGGCACCAGCACGTAGTCCGGCGCCACGCAGGTCTGCCCGGCATTCAGGGTCTTGCCGAAGGCGATGCGCTCGGCGGCGTCCGCCAGCGGTACGTCCGCCGAGACGATGGCCGGCGATTTGCCCCCCAGTTCCAGCGTCACCGGCACCAGGTTGTCGGCGGCGGCGCGCATCACCTGCTTGCCGATGCTGGTGGCGCCGGTGAACAGCAGATGATCGAAGGGCAGGCGCGAGAAGGCCTGGCCGACCTCCGCCTCACCCAGCACCACAGCCACCAGGTCCTCGGGGAAAACCCTGGCCAGCAGCTCCTTGACCAGCTGCGAGGTGACCGGGGTCGATTCGCTCATCTTGATCATCACCCGGTTGCCGGCGGCCAGTGCGCCGATCAGCGGACCGAAGGCCAGGTACAGCGGGTAATTCCACGGCACGATGATGCCGATCACGCCGAGCGGCTGGTACAGCACGTGCGCCGAAGCCGGCTGGAAGGCCAGGCCGACGCGGCGCCGCGATGGCTTCATCACCGGTGCAAGCGCTTGGCGGCATGGTCGATGCCATGCAGGCTGGGCATGATCTCCGCCAGCAGGGTCTCGCTGTGGGCGCGATTGCCGAAATCGCTGGATACCGCTTCGACCAGCGCCTGCTTCTCGTCGAGGATCGCTTGGCGCAACGCCCTGAGCCAGGTGCGGCGTTGGTCGGCAGAGGGCATGGGATCGGCACGACAGGCGACGCGCTGGGCGGCCAGCAGCGGTTGCAGTGCATCGACCTCTCGTTGGCTTTGTGGGAGACAGGCGATATCGGCGACCATGGGTGGGCATTCTCTCGGGAAGCGATGGATAGACAGGAATGACTTCTAGAGCAATTACTCTAAATCGTCAAACGAGATGTGTGGCGGTCGTCAGGCTGGATGCTTCCCTGTACTTTCGCCCCTTTCCCGCGTGTTGAACCGAACCATGGCCCCGAAGAACAAGACCCGCGTACGCATCGTCGAAGCCAGCCTGGAGCTGTTCAATAGCCAGGGCGAGCGCAGCGTGACCACCAATCACATCGCCGCCCACCTGGGCATCTCGCCGGGCAACCTGTACTACCACTTCCGCAACAAGCAGGCGATCGTCGCCGAGCTGTTCGCCCAGTACGAGGATCGGGTCGTCGCCTTCCTGCGTCTGCCCGAGGGCCGCGCCTTGACGCTGGCGGACAAGACCTTCTACCTGGAAGCGCTGCTGGCAGCCATGTGGCACTACCGCTTCCTGCACCGCGACCTGGAACATCTGCTGGAAAGCGACAGCGAGCTGGCCGGGCGCTACCGGACCTTTGCCCAGCGCTGCCTGCGCGCCGCGGAGGATATCTATCGCGGCTTCGTCGCCGCCGGCATCCTGGCCATGGACGAGCGGCAGATCGAAGCGCTGGCGCTCAACAGCTGGATCGTCCTCACCTCCTGGGCGCGCTTCCTCTGCTCCGTCCGCGACAGCCCCGGCGACATCAGCGAGGAGCTGATGCGCCGCGGCGTATACCAGATCCTGGCGCTGGAGAGCGGCTACGTCACCGAGCAGGCACGCAACGCCGTGCAGGAGCTGCTGCAGCGCCTGTACGCGCCGATGGCCTAGTTTCGATCGAAGCACCCATGGCTCTGGGTAGCGAGGTTCGCGCTCTACGCAAAAGCTCCGTGTAGGAGCCGGCTTGCCGGCGATGGGACACGCCAGACACCCTGATCGCGAGCAAGCTCGCTCCTACGAAAGGGGGCGCCGGCTGGCGCTAATCCCCGCCCCGCTCCCGCCGCCACTGGGCCGGTGTGCGCCCCGTCCAACGCTTGAAGCGCGCCAGAAGGTGCTCGGCTCCGCGAAGCCCAGGGACTGGCCGATATCGGCAAGCGAATGTTCGCCATGCGCCAGCGCATGCAGGGCGGCTTCATGCCGGACCTCGTCCACCAACCTCGAGAAATCCGACTGCTGGGCCTGCAGCCGTCGCGCCAGGGTCCGCGAACTCAGGCCGAAGGCCTGTGCGGCCTCGGCCCGGCTGGGCACCTGGCCATGCATCCGCGAGGCGATCCAGCGGCGTAGATCCTGCACCAGGGTGTCGGCCGGGGAAAGCGCCGCCAGGCGTGCGGCCGCATGCTGCTGATGCAGCCTGGCCAGTTGCGCGTCGGCCTGCGGCAGCGGCGTATCCAGGATCGCATTGTCCAGCAGCAACCCGCTGAAGGCCTGCTCGAACTCGACCGGGCAGGCAAAGACCGCCTGGTAGCCCTCGGAAGGCCCCAGCGCCGGTTGGTTGAACTGCACTTTCAGGGGTTGCACGAGCGCTCCCGTAAGCCAGTGCGCGATGGCCATCACCGCAGCCAACACCGCCTCGATCTGGTGCGGGCTGAAGGGCAGCTCTCCTTGCCGGGGGTGATAGACCAGCCAACTCGCTCCGCTTCCGGCGATCATCTGCAGGCGCCCGCCGTCGCTGACCAGGCGCTGGTACTTCAGCACCACCGCGATGGACTCGCGCAGCGTCGGCGCCGATTGCAGCATGAAACCCACCAGGTTCAGTCCGGCCGGCACCGCCAGCCTGCCGACCTTCAGGCCGAAGCCGGGGTCCGCGGTGAGCCGCGCGGCGGCCCACCACAGCCGGGTGATGTGATCGATCGGCCAGCGCTCCCGCTGCAACTCGGCTTCGGCCATGCCCGCGGCCGCCAGCAGGGTGGCGGTCTCCACACCCTGGCGTTGGGCCGCCAGCAGGACGGTATTCACCCAACTCATGGAAACGCTGGCCTGCAAAGTCAATCTTCCGTGGCCTCCTGGGTCAATCATGGCGCGATGGTATGCGGCTATGGTTCAGCTCTACAAGACGGGCGAAGCATACGCCCGCATGCACAAGGAGAATCCCGTTGACCACGGCAACCGTGCAATCCGACGTATTGGTGGCGGGGGGCGGCCTGGCCGGTCTCGTCACCGCCCTCGAAGCCCTGCGCGCAGGCAAGCGCGTGACCCTGGTCGACCGCGACACGCCCGAACGCCTAGGGGGCCTGGCCTTGTGGGCGTTCGGCGGCATGACCCTGGTCGGCACGCCCCTGCAGGCGCGGATGAAGATTCCGGACACGCCGGAAACGGCGCTGCGCGACTGGCTGCGCTTCGGCGAACTCGCACCGGATGACGAGCACGCGCGGCAGTGGGCCCGCTACTATGTCGAACGCAGCCGTGCCGAGGTCCACGACTGGTTGCTGGAACTGGGCGTGAAATTCATGCCCACGGTGAACTGGGTGGAACGCGGCCGTTACGGCGAGGGCAACAGTCTGCCGCGCTATCACATCGTCTGGGGCACCGGCCGCGAACTCGTGCGGCGCCTGATCGCCGCCCTGCATGCCGCCGACAGCGGCGGTCGCCTGCAACTGCTGCACCAGCACCGCATCATCGGGCTCGACCGCCAGGCCGGACGGATCGATGGCGCCACGGCGATCTGCGAGCGGAGCGGCGCTCAGGTACGCCTGCAGGCGCCGGTAGTGGTGCTCGCCATGGGCGGTATCAACGGCAGCCACGAGCAGGTACGCGCCAACTGGCCCAAGGACCGGCCGATGCCGGCCGGCATGCTCAATGGCGCGCACCCCTTCGCCGATGGCCGGCTTCATCGGTGGGTGGCCAGCGAGCTGGGCGGGCAGATCAGCCATGCCGGCGAGATGTGGAACTATGCCGCCGGCTTCCCCCACCCCTACCCGCATTTCGCCGGGCACGGGCTTTCCACCATCCCCTGCAAATCCGCCCTGTGGCTCGATCACTGCGGTCGACGCATCGGCCCCGAACCGCTGGTCACCGGCTTCGACACCCACTGGTTGTGTCAGCGGGTGGCGGAGCAGGAAAAACCCTGGACCTGGCATCTGCTCAACTGGCGGATCGCGGCCAAGGAATTCGCCCTGTCCGGGGCCGAACACAACCTGCGCATTCGCGACATGCAGTTTCCCGGCTTCCTCAAGGAAACCCTGCTGGGCAATCACCGCCTCGTACGCCAGATGCAGCGGGAAAGCCCGCATTTCCTGGTGGACGAAACCCTGGCCGGGCTGGCGGCGAAGATGAACGCGCTGACCTGCTCGCTGGACGTCGATCCCGCCGTGCTGCAGGCCACCGCGGATGCCTTCGATGCCAATTTCGTCCGCGGCGCGCGGCTGCACAACGACGAGCAGCTGCGGCGCATCCTGCACGCACGGCAATGGGGGCCGGACCGCCTGCGCACGTGCAAGCCGGCGCCCCTGCAGAAGCCCGGCGCCGGACCGTTCATCGCCATCCAGGTCCAGCTGATCACCCGCAAGAGCCTGGGCGGACTGCGCACCGACCTGCACAGCCGGCCCTGGATATCGCCGGGCGTCCTATCGACGGGCTCTACTGCGTGGGCGAAGCCGCCGGCTTCGGCGGTGGCGGTGCCAGTGGCAAGCGCTCGCTGGAAGGCACCTTCCTGCCCGGCTGCGTACTCACCGCGCGCGCCGCCGCCCGCTCGATCGACATCGGCTGACCGACAAGACCCAATAAAAAAGGAGAACCGCCATGGCCAATGGCGCCCAAGCCCTAATGAAAACCCTGGCCGATGCCGGCATCGAAGTCTGCTTCAGCAACCCGGGCACGAGCGAAATGCACTTCGTCGCCGCGCTCGACAGCGAGCCGCGCATGCGCGCCGTGCTGGCGCTGTTCGAGGGCGTGGCCACCGGCGCGGCCGATGGCTACGCGCGCATGACCGGCAAACCGGCCGCCACCCTGCTGCATCTGGCTGCGGCCTGGGCAATGGCCTGGCCAACCTGCACAACGCACGCAAGGGCAAGGTCCCCGTGGTCAACATCGTCGGCGATCATGCGACCTACCACACCCGCTACGACGCCCAGCTGCAGTCAGATATCGAGTCCGTGGCGCGCAACGTTTCCCCGGACTTCGTGCGCACCTCCGAAAGCACCGCACAGCTGTGCCAGGACGCGGTCGACGCCATTGCCGCCGCGCGCGGCTATCCGGGACGGGTCGCCACGCTGATCCTGCCGGCGGATGTCTCCTGGGGCGACGGCGGCATGCCCTGCCCACCGCCACCGGCGCCGGCCCCCGAATGCGCCGACG
>NZ_AZSV01000091.1:0-17237 GCF_000582595.1 Pseudomonas sp. BAY1663 | reverse complement strand
GAGGCGCAAGCCCAAACCAAATGGTGGCAACACCCAAACTTGCCAGTCCGGTATCAATCTTCGCCTCCCCGAGAAAACGCAATGAACCATCTTTTCCGGGGCGACCAAGGAACGCCACGTCGCAAGACGGGTCCACGCAAGGCGCAGCCAGTTGTCTGCGACCCGCAGCCGGCAAGCGGCGAAGGCCCTGGAACCCGCTTTTCCACACAGTTGCCGCGTGGTTTTGCCGCAGGTCGGGTGCTATGATCGCTGGCTCGCAGGCATGGAGCGGAAGGCTTCAGTCTGCCAGTTCGGCCGACCGTGAACGGCCAGAGATGCGCAAAGAATGTAGCGAGCGAAGGGAACGACAACGGTAACGGGCAGGACGCGCACGCATTGCACCCTGCTCGCCGGCGTCGCCGGAATCACCGCGGATCGCCTTCCCAGCTGGCCGCATCAATCCTCGACACCTGAGTAGGAGATACATCATGGCTTTCGAATTGCCGCCGCTGCCTTACGAAAAGAATGCTCTCGAGCCGTACATGTCCGCCGAGACGCTCGACTACCACCACGACAAGCACCACGCCGCCTACGTGACCAACCTGAACAACCTGATCCCGGGCACCGAGTTCGAAGGCAAGGACCTGGAAAGCATCATCAAGACGTCCTCCGGCGGCATCTTCAACAACGCGGCCCAGGTCTGGAACCACACCTTCTTCTGGAACTGCCTGGCGCCGAACGCCGGCGGCCAGCCGAGCGGTGCCCTGGCTGACGCCATCAATGCCAGCTTCGGTTCCTTCGACAAGTTCAAGGAAGAGTTCACCAAGACCGCCATCGGCACCTTCGGCTCCGGCTGGGCCTGGCTGGTGAAGAAGTCCGACGGCAGCCTCGGCCTGGCCAGCACCATCGGCGCCGGCAACCCGATCACCGTGGGCGACAAGCCGCTGCTGACCTGCGACGTCTGGGAACATGCCTACTACATCGACTACCGCAACGCTCGTCCGAAGTACATCGAAGCGTTCTGGAACCTGGTCAACTGGGACTTCGTCGCGAACAACTTCGCAGGCTGAACCCCCAGGTAGCACCGAAGAATGCCCGCACGTCGCTGCGGGCATTTTTCGTTTAAGGCCTGGGCGTTGCCTGCCGCTATATATCCGCAGGCGTCTGCGAAAAAACCAGGCGCCCATGCCGCCTCCCGTATGCAATGAGCCCCGTGCATTGGCGCTTCCACGGCACCAGTGAAAAAAATATCAATGCTGTCCATTTACGGTGAATCAGCGTCTTTGACGATTGCCTCATGACTATCAATACTTGCGCAACTGAGCACGGGCATGGAAAAAGGACCTCCTCTTGTTGAAGCTGGAATTGCGCAATAGCCTGTCGCGAAAGCTCCTGCGTGTTGTCCTG
Organism: Pseudomonas sp. BAY1663; assembly: GCF_000582595.1. NCBI lineage: Bacteria > Pseudomonadati > Pseudomonadota > Gammaproteobacteria > Pseudomonadales > Pseudomonadaceae > Pseudomonas > Pseudomonas sp. BAY1663. The sequence goes on along the minus strand of NZ_AZSV01000091.1, from coordinate 15,851 downwards.
CTGTCCGCACTGGCGGTAGGGTTGGTGCTCAGTTGCGCACAGATCATCTTCGGCGCCTACAAGACCCGCCACCTGATCGAAGCGGACGCCCAGCGCATCCTGCGCATGACGCGCGATCCGTCGACACAGGCGATCTACAGCCTCGATCGCGAGATGGGCGCCCAGGTGATGGAGGGCCTGTTCCAGCACGAATCGATCCGCATGGCCTCCATCGGCCATCCCGACGACGGCATGCTGGCGCTGAAGATCCGCCCGCCGCTCAGGCTGCCGACGCGCTGGCTGACCGACCCGATCCTCGGCCGCGACCAGCAGTTCTCCATCTCGCTGGTCGGCAAGCCGCCCTACAACGAATACTACGGCGACCTGCGCATCACCCTGGACACCGCCCAGTACGGGCAGGAGTTCATCAACGACTCGATCCTGATCTTCATCCTCGGCATCTTGCGCGCCCTGACCCTGGGCCTGGTGCTCTACCTCATCTACCAGTGGCTGCTGACCCGCCCGCTGACCAAGCTCATCGAGCATCTGGCACAGATCAACCCCGACCGCCCCGGCGAGCACAAGCTGCCGATGATCAAGGGCCACGAGCGCAACGAGCTGGGCCTGTGGGTGGAAACCGCCAACGGCCTGCTCGCCTCCATCGAGCACAACATGCACCTGCGCCAGGAGGCCGAAAGCAGCCTGCACCGCATGACGCAGTACGACTCGCTGACCGGCCTGCCCAACCGCCGGCAGCTGCAGCAGCAGCTCGACCACATCCTCGACGAGGCCCGCCGCCTGCAGCGGCGCGTCGCGGTGCTCTGTCTGGGCCTGGACGACTTCAAGGGCGTCAACGAACAGTACAGCTACCAAGCCGGGGATTCCCTGCTGCAGGCCCAGGCCAATCGCCTGCGCGACCTGGGCAACAGGCTGGGGGCACTGGCGCGCCTGGGTGGCGACCAGTTCGTGCTGGTGCTCAGCGGCATCGAGCAACCCTACGAGGCGGCCGAGCTGGCGCAGAGCCTGCTCGACGACCTGGAAACCCCCATCGAGCTCGACGGGCAGCACATCCGCCTGCGCGGCACCATTGGCATCACCCTGTATCCGGAAGATGGCGACAGCACCGAGAAGCTTTTGCAGAAAGCCGAACAGACCATGACCCTGGCCAAGAACCGGTCGCGCAATCGCTACCAGTTCTACGTCGCCAGCATCGACAGCGAGATGCGCGCCCGCCGGGAACTGGAGAAGGACCTGAGCGAAGCGCTCAAGCACAACGAATTCCACCTGGTCTACCAGCCGCAGGTGGACTACCGGCAGAACCGCATCACCGGCGTCGAGGCCCTGCTGCGCTGGAAGCACCCGCAGGGCCGGCTGATTCCGCCAGACCTGTTCATCCCGCTGGCCGAGCAGAACGGCAGCATCATCGAGATCGGCAAATGGGTGCTCGACCAGGCCTGCAGCCAGCTGCGCGAATGGCACGCCCAGGCTTCGCCGGCCTGCGCATGGCGGTGAACCTGTCCACCGTGCAACTGCGCCACCCGCGGCTGCCGGAAATGATCGGCGAACTGCTGCGCGATCATCAGCTGCCTGCCGAGACCCTCGAGCTGGAAGTCACCGAAACCGGGTTGATGGAAGACATCGACGCGGCCGCGCACAACCTGCACAGCCTGCGCCGCTCCGGCGCGCTGATCGCCATCGACGACTTCGGCACCGGCTACTCCTCGCTCAGCTACCTGAAGAGCCTGCCGCTGGACAAGATCAAGATCGACAAGAGCTTCGTCCAGGACATCGGTCAGGACGAAGGCGCGACCATCGTGCGGGCCATCATCCAGCTGGGCAAGAGCCTCGGCATGACGGTCATCGCCGAAGGTGTGGAAACGCCGGAGCAGGAAGCCTACCTGATCGCCGAAGGCTGCCAGGAAGGCCAGGGCTACTACTACAGCAAGCCGCTGCCCGCCCACGAGCTCGGCCTGCTGCTGCGCCAGTCGCAGCGCTTCGATCGCGCGGTCAATTCCGAGCTGCGCTAAGGGCTGGGCGCTCGCGTGCCGGCTACGGCTTCTTTCCCCGCGCGTACTCCAATTCGGGCGCCTGTCTGCTGCATGACAGCACTGACTGGTAGGAGCCCGCTCCGCAACGCCGATCATCGTCGGCAAGGCCCCGGCGCCCCCGGGCTCCTGCGGATAGGTGTGCACAGGCTGCTTTCCAGGCACAGGAGCCTTCCAGATAGCGGGGCCTGGCGAACCGGGAAAAAACCAGGCCGCCAGGCGTTACCAGGCGGTCACGCCCAGCTGCATCGCCAGCCACACCGCGCCCGCCAGGCACAGCGCCGCGCCAGCGGCGGCCTGCCAGCAGTAACGCCGGGTGAGCACCTCCTCGCCATGGCTGGAGAGCACGAAAGGCAGCGCCTCGCGCGGGCGGCCCAGTTGGTGCAGGGAAGGCGTGGCGCTGCTCTGCCGGTGCCGGTCCTCGGCTTCCAGGCGCGCGGCCAGGTGCACGCGGTTCCATTCCTGTTCGTCGAGCCGGCCATCGGCATTGCTGTCGAAACGCTGCAACAGCCCGGCGAAATCGCCCTTCCACTGGCGAATCACTTCGCCCTTGGCCGCCTGCAGATCGAGCCCCTGGCGCCCGCCACCACTGCTGCGGAAGTCACCGATGGCATAGAGCGGCTCGCCGGCGTGCAGGCGCTCCTCGGTGTAGCGATACGTCCTGCCACCGCTGAACAGGCGCACCCAGCCTTGCGGCGCCAGGCCGCGCGGGTGCCGCAGGCTGCCGGTCCAGACCTTGCGAAAGGCCGGGTGCACCTCGGCGCCGCGTGGGTCGATCAGGCATTCGCCGGTGGCGTCGGCCAGGCACAGCCACGCATCGCTGGTGCCCCGCTCGAGCACGCTCCAGCTGCTGCGCTTGCCGTTGGCGCGGTACTCCTCGATGCAGTAGCGCCACCACAGGCAGCGTTCTCCGCTCAGCGGCGCCAGCGGCTGCACGGCCGGCAGCTCGCGCAGCACGCCGAGCAGTTCGACGTAGCCCTGCGCCGCCGAACGAATCCGCGAGGTCGGTGTGTCCAGCAGGTGCCGCGCACGTGCCCAGCGCCACACGCAGAACCCACCACCGCCGAGGCACAGCGCCGACGCGAGGGCGAGCCCGAAGAGCTGAGCGAGATCCATCGTCAGCCGAACAGCGACCTGAGGTCGACGTCGGCCTTCTCGGCCTCGCTGAACTGCAGCAGCGCCGCCTCCTTGAAAGCGAACAGCCGGGCCAGCACGGCATCAGGAAACTGCTCGATGCGCACGTTGTTCAGGTTGACCGCCTCGTTGTACAGCTCGCGCCGGTCGGCGATGCCGCTTTCCAGCCCGCTGATGCGCTGCTGTAGGTGGCGGAAGCTTTCGTTGGCCTTGAGTTCGGGGTAGTTCTCCGCCAGGGCGAACAACCGGCCGAGACCGGCGCGCAGCCCGCTCTCGGCCTGGCCGAGGGCACCGACGTCGCCCTGCTCGCGGGCGCTGGAGACCGCATTGCGGGCGCTGATCACCTGCTCCAGGGTGGCGCGCTCGTGCTGCATGTACTGCTTGCAGGTCTCGACCAGCTTGGGCAACTCCTCGTGACGCTGGCGCAGCAGCACGTCGATGTTCGCCCAGGCCTTGCCGACGCCGTGCTTCAACCGTACCAGGCCGTTATAGAGGATCACCGCATAGGCGGCGACGAGAAACAGCACCACCAGCACAACCACAGCGCTCAGGCTCATCAGGCTTCTCCATGAAGACCGTCGTTCGGAATGCCCGCATTCTAGCGGCAGCGGCGAATGCGCAGAGAGAGGCGGCGCACGCATTCGCTTTGCACAAAATGAAAATCTTTCGCATTATTATCCGGTTCCACGAGCAGCCCTCCGGCCGCGCATCCGTTTACTCTCGCACGCAAAGGAATCCACACATGCTACGCACTCCCTTCTGGCACCCGCCAGCCTCCTGGCCGTGGCCATCTCCCTCGCCGGTTGTGGTGAAGACAAAGCGCCCGTGAACCAGGCAGCCGCTCCGCAGGCCACCACCCAGAGCCAGCCCGCCGAGGAAGCCAAAGCCCAGGAGCAGGCGCCGGACGAGAGTGCCGCCAAGGCCGTCGTCAGCCACTATGCCGACCTGGCCCTGGCCGTGTTCAGCGATGCCCACGCCACTGCCGTCGAACTGCAGCAGGCCGTGGACGCCCTGCTCGCCACCCCCAGCGAGCAAACCCTGCAAGCCGCCAAACAGGCCTGGCTGGCCGCCCGCGTGCCCTACATGCAGAGCGAGGTGTTCCGCTTCGGCAATGCCGTGGTCGACGATTGGGAGGGCCAGCTCAACGCCTGGCCACTGGACGAGGGCCTGATCGACTACGTCGAGGGCGACTACCAGCACGCCCTGGGCAACCCCGGCGCCACCGCCAACATCATCGCCAACACCGAACTGCAGATCGGCGAGGACAAGATCGACGTCAGCCAGATCAGCGGCGAGCTGCTGGCCAGCCTCAACGAACTGGCCGGCTCCGAAGCGAACGTCGCCACCGGCTATCACGCCATCGAATTCCTGCTCTGGGGCCAGGACCTCAACGGCACCAACCGGGTGCCGGCCAGCGTCCGCATACCGACTACCTCGAAGGCGACGATTGCACCGGCGGCAACTGCGATCGCCGTCGCGCCTACCTGAAGGCAGCCACCGACCTGCTGGTCAGCGACCTGCAGGAGATGGTCGGCCAGTGGCAGGCCGGCGCCGACAACTACCGCGCCAGCCTGGAAGCCGAATCGGCGGAAAACGGCCTGCGCAAGATGCTCTTCGGCATGGGCAGCCTGTCGCTCGGCGAGCTGGCCGGCGAACGCATGAAGGTCGCGCTGGAGGCCAACTCCACCGAGGACGAGCACGACTGCTTCAGCGACAACACCCACAACTCGCACTTCTACAACGCCAAGGGCATCCGCAACATCTACCTGGGCGAATACCAGCGCGTCGACGGCAGCACCCTCAGCGGCGCGAGCCTGGCAGCGCTGGTGCAGGCCGTGAACCCCGAGCTCGACAGCACGCTCAAGACCGACCTGGAAACCACCGAGGCCAAGCTGCAGGTGCTCGTGGAAAGCGCCAACAACGGCGAAGCTTCGACCAACTGATCGCCGCCGACAACGGCGCAGGCCAGGAAAAGGTGCGCAACGCCATCGCTGCACTGGTCAAGCAGACCGCCTCCATCGAGCAGGCGGCCGCCGCGCTCGGCATCAGCGACCTCAACCCGGACACCGCCGACCACGAGTTCTGATCGTTCGCCACACGGGTGCGGCGCCCTGCCGTGCCCGTGCGGTCTTGCCGTCGCCGCCGCGGGCTTTCCCCTGAAGCGCAAATGCAAATCCCTCTTATTCGAATTCGATTAGCCTGCTAAGATTGCGGCGTTTTTTCTTGCCGCAGGTACGCTCCGATGCTCCCGTTGTTCCGCCGTCTGCTGCCGTTGCTGGCCCTGGCTCTCGCCGCCTGTGGCGACGAAGCGCCCCGCTTCGAGCAGGCCGAACCCGGCGAAGCGCTCTCGGCCGGCAGCGCCACGGTGATGAAGTTCGACCAGAACGCCTTTTCCCTGCCCTCGGCGAATCTCGCGCCGATGCGCCGCCTGGACTTCAGCGTCGGCAACAGCTTCTTCCGCAACCCCTGGGTGATCGCGCCGTCCTCCACCACCGCGCGCGACGGCCTCGGCCCGCTGCTCAACACCAACGCCTGCCAGAACTGCCACATCAAGGACGGTCGCGGCCATCCGCCCGGGCCCGAAGCCGCCAGCGCCGTGTCCATGCTGGTGCGCCTGTCGATCCCCGCCGGCCCGGAGCATGCCGAGGTGGTCCGGCAGCGCGGCATCGCCCCGGAGCCCAGTTATGGCGGGCAACTGCAGGACATGGCGATTCCCGGCGTCGCGCCGGAAGGCAAGGTTCGCCTCGACTACAGCATCGAAACGGTACGCTTCGCCGACGGCACCCAGGTGGAACTGCGCAAGCCGCAGGTGCAGCTGAGCGAGCTGGCCTATGGCGAGCTGCACCCGGATACCCGGATGTCGCTGCGCATCGCCCCGCCGATGATCGGCCTGGGCCTGCTCGAAGCCATCCCCGAACAGGCGCTGCTGGCCAATGCCGACCCCGACGACCGCGATGGCGACGGCATTTCCGGGCGGCCCAACCGGGTGTTCGACCAGCTCAGCCGCGAAACGGTGATCGGCCGTTTCGGCTGGAAGGCCGGCCAACCGAGCCTGAATCAGCAGAACGCCGATGCCTTCTTCAACGACATGGGCCTGTCCACCCGCCTGTTCAGCGGCAGCAGCTGCACCGAGCGGCAGGTCGAATGCCGGGCGATGCCCGACGGCGGCGAACCGGAAGTCAGCGACGCCATCCTCGCCCAGGTGCTGTTCTATACCCGCAACCTCGGCGTGCCGGCACGGCGCAACGTCGACGATCCACAGGTGCTCGCCGGCAAGACGCTGTTCCACCGTGCCGGCTGCCAGAGCTGCCATATCCCGCAGTTCACCACCGCCGCGGATGCCGCCGAGCCGGAGCTGGCCAACCAGCCGATCCGCCCCTATACCGACCTGCTGCTGCACGACATGGGCGAAGGCCTGGCGGACCACCGCCCGGAATTCGAAGCCAGCGGCCGCGAGTGGCGCACCCCGCCGCTATGGGGCATCGGCCTGACCCAGACCGTCAGCGGCCACAGCCAGTTTCTCCACGACGGCCGTGCGCGCAACCTGCTCGAAGCCATTCTCTGGCATGGTGGCGAAGCCGAAGCCGCACGGCAGAAGGTGCTCGGCTTCGACCGCGAACAACGCGAGGCGCTGCTGAGTTTCCTCGAGTCGCTCTGAACGCACCATCCATACATGAGCCCCGCCACCGGACGGGAGCAACGAACACAGCCTTGCTGACGAGGATGCCATGACCCACACCCGCTCCATCCGCATCGCCACCGGCAGCATGCTGGCCGGCCTGCTGCTCAGCGCCTGCACCCCGGCCGATCCACAGGCAGAAGCCAGCAAGGCCCTGGCCGACGGCGTGCTGCTGCCGGCCTACATCCAGTGGGCGGAAACCGACCGTCGCCTGGCCGCCAGCGCCATCGCCTTCTGCGCCGGGAACCAGCCGCTGGAGCAGGCACGCGAAGCCTTCCTCCAGGCCCAGACTGCCTGGGCCGGAATGCAGCCGCTGCTGATCGGTCCCATGGGCGAAGGCAACCGTGCCTGGCAGGTGCAGTTCTGGCCGGACAAGAAGAACCTGGTGGCACGCCAGGTCACCACCCTGCTCGACAACAAACCCGGGCTCACCCAGGCTGATCTGGAGAAGGCCAGTGTCGTGGTGCAGGGGCTCAGTGCCTACGAGTACGTCGTCTTCGACAAGAGCATCGACCTGGCCGACAGCGCCAGCAAGGCCCGCTACTGCCCCCTGCTGGTGGCCATCGGCGAACACCAGCAGCGCCTCTCGGCCGACGTCCTGCAGCAGTGGGAAGCCAAGGGCGGCATGGCCGACCAGTTGCGCAGCTTCCCCAACGAACGCTATGCCGAGCCCAGCGAGGCGGTCGCCGAACTGCTGCGGGTGCAGGTCACCGCCCTCGATGGCCTGAAGAAGAAGCTCGGCGCGCCGCTGGGGCGCCAGGCCAAGGGCCATCCACAGCCGTACCAGGCCGAGGCCTGGCGCAGCGATGCAACCCTGGCGAGCATCGCCGCGGTGCTCGCCGGCGCCGAGCGCGTCTGGTCCGGAGCCGATCGGGATGGCCTGCGCCAATTGCTCGGCACTGAACAGGCCGAGCTGGCCCGGCGCATCGACCAGGGCTATGCCGAGCTGCGCCAGCGGCTGCAGCAGCTGGACCAGCCCTTCGCCGAACTGCTCGCCGACGAATCCGGGCGGACCCGCCTCAACGAGCTGTACATACAGTTGGACCAGCTGCATCGCCTGCACCAGCAGGAACTGGCGCGCGCCCTGGGCGTGCAGATCGGCTTCAACGCCCACGACGGAGACTGAAGCATGAAGCGGCGTACCCTCCTGGGCCTGGGCGGTGCCGCGCTGGCCGCCGGCGCCATCGGCGGCTGGACGCTGACGCGCCATGGCGGGCAGCCGGTCCTGCTCTCGGCCCGCGACGATGCCGACGGCCATCACTACGCAGTCGGCTATCGGCTCGACGGCAGCCAGGCCTTCGCCACGCCGGTGGCCGAACGCTGCCATGACGTCTACCCGCACCCGCATCTGCCGCTGGCAGTGTTCGTCGGCCGCCGGCCGAGCCGCGAGAGCTACCTGATCGACTCGCGCGACGGTCGCCTGCTGCAGGTACTCGCCTCGCCGGCCGACCGCCACTTCTATGGCCACGGCGTGTTCCACGAGGATGGCGAGTGGTTCTACAGCACCGAGAACGACACCCGCGACGCCGGCCGTGGCGTGCTCGGCGTCTACCGCCTCGAAGGGCGCCAGCTGCGGCGCGTCGGTGAGCACTCGACCCACGGTATCGGCCCGCACCAGCTGCTGTGGATGCCGGACGGCGAGACCCTGGTGGTCGCCAATGGCGGCATCCGCACCGAGGCCGACAGCCGCGAGATGATGAACCTCGACGCCATGGAGCCGAGCCTGGTGCTGCTGCGCCGCGACGGCAGCCTGGTCAGCAAGGAACAGCTGCCCGAACGGATGAGCAGCGTGCGCCACCTCGCCGTGGCCGCCGACGGCACCGTGGTCTCCGGCCAGCAGTACGAGGGCGACCCGATGGACCGCGTGCCGCTGCTGGCGATCAAGCGCCCGGGGCAGCCGTTCCAGCACTTCCCGCTGGGCGAGGCGCAGCGCCAGATCATGAACCAGTACACCGCCAGCCTGGCCATCCACGACACGCTGCGGCTGCTGGCGGTCACCGCGCCGCGCGGCAACAAGGTGCTGGTCTGGGAGCTGGACAGCACCCGGCTGCGCCAGGAAATCCACCTGCCCGACTGCGCCGGCGTCGCGGCGGTCGCCGAGGCTTCGTCGTCAGCTCCGGCCAGGGCCGTTGCCGCTTGCTCGACTGCCACGGCGCGCACATCGCCAGCACCCCGCTGAGCCTGCCCGCGGGGCTCTGGGACAACCATTTACGGGTGGTCTAGCACTCAAGAAAACCCCATCGCCGCCGAGAAAGGGGGAGCGTAGGCAGGGATGCCCAGCGACGTTCGCCATTCCCTCTACGACGAGAATCCTCTCCATGCTCCGGAAATCCCTGCGCGCGCAACTGCTCGCGCTGATCGGCGGCAGCCTGCTGTCGATGCTGCTCACCGCCCTGTTCTGCATCCATGTCCTCAGCCGCCATCTGGATGAATTCCAGGAATTGCTCGATGGCCCGATGGCCAAATCGCAGCTGATCGGCGAAGCCAACCTGGAGTTCAAGACCCAGGTGCAGGAATGGAAGAACGTGCTGCTGCGCGGCAAGCAGGCCGACGCCCGCGAGCGCTACTGGTCGCAGTTCGAAGCACAGGAGGCGAAGGTGCAGGCCACGCTCGCTACGCTGCTCGAACGGAGCGCCGACGACCCGCTACTGGCCCGCCAGGTCGAGGCCCTGCGCAACGAGCATCGCGCCCTCGGTAGCGCCTATCGCAAGGGCCTGGAGGCCTTCGTCGCCACCGGCAGCGACCCCGTGGCCGGCGACGCCGCGGTGACCGGTATCGACCGTGCCACCAGCGCGCAGATGAGCGAATTGCTCGCGCAACTGCAGCAGTCCGCCAGCGCCCGCGCCACCGACATCAGCGCGGATGCCGATGCCACCGCCCTGCTCGGCCCGCTGGCCATGCTGGCGGCCGGTGTGCTGGTGACGCTGCTCAGCCTGTGGCTGGTCAACCGCAACATCGTCAAGCCCATCGGCACACTGATCGAACACATCGCCCGCCTCAGCCAGGGCAAGTTCGCCGAGCGTGTGGATGCCAGCCGCGCCGACGAACTCGGGCGCCTGGCTGCGGCGGCGAACATCCTGCGCGATTTTCTCGCCGACACCTTCGCCCAGATGCAGCGCAGCACCTCGAACCTGGACAGTGCCAGTGGCGAGCTGAACGCCATCGCCACCTTGATGGCCGAGGGCACCCGCGACCAGTTTTCGCGCACCGACCAGGTCGCCACCGCCATGCACGAGATGTCCGCCACCGCCCAGGAAGTCTCGCGGCATGCCGCCGACGCGGCCCAGGCGGCCGATGCCGCCGACCGCTCGGCGCAGCAGGGCGAGGCGGTGATGCGCTCGACCATCGAGACCATCAGCCGCATGAGCGGCGAGATCACCACCACCGCCGAGGTGATCCGCCGCCTGGAAAGCGACAGCGAACGCATCGGCAAGGTGCTCGAGGTGATCCGCGGCATCGCCGACCAGACCAACCTGCTGGCGCTCAACGCGGCCATCGAAGCGGCGCGTGCCGGCGAGGCTGGACGGGGCTTCGCGGTGGTCGCCGACGAGGTGCGCACGCTGGCCCGGCGCACCGCCGAATCCACCGCGGAAATCCACCAGATCATCGATACCGTGCAGACTGGCGCCAGCGACGCGGTACGCGCCATCGAGAGCGGGCAGGCGCGCAGCGAACAGGGCCTCGGCCAGGTGACGGAGGCCGGACAGATGCTGCAACGGATCACCGAGGCGGTCGAGGCGATCCGCGACATGAACCGCCAGATCGCCACCGCGGCCGAAGAGCAGACCGCGGTGGCCGAGGACATCTCGCGCAACATCACCGAGATCACCTCGATCGCCACCCGCAACCAGGCGAACGTCGAGCGCACCGAGACCGCCAGCCGCAACCTGCACGGCCTGTCGGCCCAGCTCAGCGACGTGACGCAACGCCTGGCGGGCTGATCCCCCGCCCGAAAGGGGCGAACCGCGCCGCGGTCCGCCCCTTTACTTGCAGCCGATTCGAGGCTAAGTTTCCTCGCTCGCTCGGGCATCCGGCCGCCTTGCACAGGCCAAGATCGCCGCCGCCCCGGCCACGAGTGGACCACCCGAACGGCTGCCTCGATCACGGCAGTAGACAGCCGGCTCACGTCTCCAAGGAACATGGAAAATGTTGCGCCGCATGCTGTTCATGCTGGGCGCGGTGATCGTCGTCGTACTGATCCTCGCCGCGCTCAAGTTCAACTCGATCTACCAGCAGATCCAGCAATTCAGCGCCCCTGCGCCGGCGATCAGTGTCGAGGCGCAAACCGCGCGCCGGCTTGACTGGCAGAGCCGCCTGCCGGCCATCGGCACGCTCAAGGCGTCCCAGGGCATCGACCTCAGCGTCGAGGTCGCCGGCACCGTCAGCGAGGTACAATTCCGCTCGGGCGAACAGGTTGCCAAGGGCCAGCCCATCGTCCTGCTCGACAGCGAGGTCGAACAGGCCAGCCTGGCCGCCGCCGAGGCCGATCTCGCCCTGTCGCGCCTGGAGTTCCAGCGTGCCCGCAGCCTGCTCGAGCGCCAGGCGGTTTCGCGCAGCGAATTCGACCGGCTCAACGCCGAGTTGCAGAAGGCCGACGCCAGCGTCGCGCAATTGCGCGCCAGCCTGGCGAAGAAGCGCGTGCTGGCGCCCTTCGCCGGCACCATCGGCATCCGCCAGGTGGACGTCGGCGATTTCCTCGCCGCCGGCACGCCGATCGCCACCCTGCAGGACCTTTCCACCCTGTTCGTCGATTTCTACCTGGCCGAGCAGCACGTGCCGCTGCTGGCGCTCGGCCAACGCGTGCAGCTGCAGGTCGCCGCCTACCCCGGCGAGCGCTTCGAGGGGGTGATCAGCGCCTTGAACCCGAAGGTGGAAACCACCACGCGCAACGTGCAGGTGCGCGCCGAGCTGGCCAATCCCGATGGCCGCCTGCTGCCCGGCATGTTCGCCGACCTGCAGGTGCTGCTGCCGACCCGGACCGCGCAGGTGGTGGTGCCGGAAACCGCGATCACCTACACGCTGTACGGCAACTCGGTGCTGCTGGTCAGCGAAGGTACCCCGCCGGAAGGCGTGGCCAGCGACGAGCCCTATCTGGTGGTCGAACGGCGCTTCGTCAGCACCGGCGAGCGCCGCGACGGGCTGGTGCTGATCCTCGACGGGCTCGAGGGCGGTGAACGGGTGATCACCGCCGGCCAGCTCAAGCTGGACAACGGCACCCATATCAGCCTCGCCGACACGCGCACGCTCGAGCCGGAGCCCGATCAGCAGCCCACGACCGATTAGGGGCCCCAGCATGGCATTCACCGATCCCTTCATCCGTCGCCCGGTGCTGGCCAGCGTGATCAGCCTGCTGCTCGTGCTGCTCGGCCTGCAGGCCTTCAACAGCCTGACCATCCGCCAGTATCCGCAGATGGAAAGCGCGTTGATCACGGTCACCACCGCCTACCCCGGCGCCAACGCCGAGACCATCCAGGGCTACATCACCCAACCGCTGCAGCAGAGCCTGGCCAGCGCCGAGGGTGTGGACTACATGACCTCGGTCAGCCAGCAGAACGCCTCGGTGATTTCGGTCTTCGCGCGCATCGGCGCCGACACCGACCGCCTCTACACCGAGCTGCTGAGCCAGGCCAACTCGGTGAAGAACCAGCTGCCGCAGGATGCCGAAGACCCGGTGCTGAACAAGCAGGCCGCCGACTCCACCGCGCTGATGTACATCAGCTTCTACAGCGACCAGCTGTCCAACCCGCAGATCACCGACTACCTGTCGCGGGTGATCCAGCCCAAGCTGGCCACCCTGCCGGGCATGGCCGAGGCCGAGATCCTCGGCAACCAGGTGTTCGCCATGCGCCTGTGGCTCGATCCGGTGAAGCTGGCCGCCTATGGCATCTCCGCCGGCAACGTCAACGAAGCGGTGCGCAAGTACAACTTCCTCTCCGCCGCCGGCGAGGTGAAGGGCCAGTACGTGGTCACCAGCATCAACGCCGACACCGAGCTGAAGACCCCGGAAGCCTTCGCCGCCATTCCGCTCAAGACCCAGGGCGACAGCCGCGTGCTGCTGGGCGACGTGGCGCGTGTCGAGATGGGCGCCGAAAGCTACGATTCGATCAGCTCGTTCGACGGCATCCCCTCCGTCTACATCGGCATCAAGGGCACACCCAGCGCCAACCCGCTGGACGTGATCAAGGGCGTGCGCGCGATCATGCCGCAGATCGAGGCGCAGCTGCCGCCCGGGCTCAAGGCGACCATCGCCTACGACGCCACCGAGTTCATCCAGGCCTCGATCGACGAAGTGCTGAAAACACTCGCCGAGGCCGCGCTGATCGTCGTCGTCGTGGTGTTCCTCTTCCTCGGCTCGCTGCGCAGCGTGCTGATCCCGGTGGTGACCATCCCGCTGTCGATGATCGGCGTGCTGTTCTTCATGCAGGCCATGGGCTATTCGATCAACCTGCTGACCCTGCTGGCGATGGTGCTGGCGATCGGCCTGGTGGTAGACGACGCCATCGTCGTGGTGGAGAACATCCACCGGCATATCGAGCAGGGCAAGTCGCCGTTCCAGGCGGCCCTCGACGGCGCGCGGGAGATCGCCATGCCGGTGGTCTCGATGACCGTTACCCTGGCCGCGGTATACGCCCCGATCGGCTTCCTGCAGGGCCTGACCGGCGCGCTGTTCAAGGAGTTCGCCCTGACCCTGGCCGGCGCGGTGATGATCTCCGGCGTGGTGGCGCTGACCCTGTCGCCGATGATGTGCTCCAGGCTGCTGCGCCACGAGGAGAACCCCAGCGGCTTCGCCCATCGCCTGGACGAACTGTTCGAACGCCTCAAGCAGCGTTACCAGCGCGCCCTGCACGCCACCCTGAATACCCGGCCGGTGGTGCTGGTGTTCGCCGTGCTTGTCCTCGCACTGATTCCCGTGCTGCTCAAGTTCACCGAAAGCGAACTGGCGCCGGAAGAGGACCAGGGCATCGTGTTCATGATGGCCAACGCGCCGCAGACGGCCAACCTCGACTACCTGGGCGCCTATACCGACCAGTTCCTGGAAATCTTCCAGAGCTTCCCCGAGTACTATTCCTGGTTCCAGATCAACGGCTTCGACGGCGTGCAAAGCGGCATCGGCGGCTTCCTGCTCAAGCCCTGGGACGAACGCGAACGCTCGCAGATGGAAATCCTCCCCGAGGTCCAGGCCAGGCTCGACCGGCTGCCCGGCCTGCAGATCTTCGGCTTCAACCTGCCGTCGCTGCCGGGCACCGGCGAAGGCCTGCCGTTCCAGTTCGTGATCAACACCGCCAACGACTACGAGACGCTGCTGCAGGTGAGCGAGCGCATCCGCAAGCGCGCCGAGGAGTCCGGCAAGTTCGCCTTCCTCGACATCGACCTGGCCTTCGACAAGCCGGAGATCGTGGTCGAGATCGACCGCGAGAAGGCCGCGCAGATGGGCGTCTCCATGGAAGATCTCGGCCTGACCCTGAGTACCCTGCTCGGCGAGAGCGAGATCAACCGCTTCACCATCGAAGGGCGCAGCTACAAGGTGATCGCCCAGGTCGAGCGCGCCTACCGCGACAATCCCGGCTGGCTGAGCAACTACTACGTGCAGAACGAACGAGGCAGATGCTGCCGCTGTCGACGCTGATCCAGGTGCGCGACCGCGCGCGACCGACCCGGCTCAAGCAGTTCCAGCAGCTCAATGCCGCCACCATCCAGGGCTTCCCCATCGTCAGCATGGGCGAGGCCATCGAGACGCTGCAGGGCATCGCCCGCGAGGAAGCACCGCAGGGCTTCAGCTTCGACTACGCCGGCGCTTCCCGGCAGTACGTGCAGGAAGGCCGCGCGCTGTACCTGACCTTCGCCCTGGCGCTGGCGGTGATCTTCCTGGTGCTGGCCGCGCAGTTCGAGAGCTTCCGCGATCCGCTGGTGATCCTGGTGACGGTGCCGCTGTCGGTGTGTGGCGCGCTGGTGCCGTTGTTCCTCGGCCTGTCGAGCATGAACATCTATACCCAGGTGGGCCTGGTAACGCTGATCGGCCTGATCAGCAAGCACGGCATCATGATCGTCGAGTTCGCCAACCAGTTGCGGCAGGAACAGGGCCTGAGCCGGCGCGAAGCGGTGGAGCAAGCCGCGGCGATCCGCCTGCGGCCGGTACTGATGACCACCGCGGCGACGGTGTTCGGCATGGTGCCGCTGATCATCGCCAGCGGCGCCGGCGCCGTGAGCCGCTTCGACATCGGCCTGGTGATCGCCACCGGCATGTCGGTCGGCACGCTGTTCACCCTGTTCGTGCTACCGACGGTATACGATCTGCTGGCCCGACCGGACCGGCAACCGCTCGAAGCCGCAGCAGGTGCGACGACGCACTAGCAGGCCGTTGAAAAGCTCAGCCCGCGCCGCCCCCGCCCTGCGACAGGCCGTACAGGAACAACAGCAAGTCCCGGTCGGGACGCAACGCCGTGCCTCCGTTCCTGGCAGAGGGCGGCAGCGGGCAATAGCTGCGGCTTTCGCCGCTTTGCACCAGTGTCGCGCCAGGTTCGTGCCAGGCCGCAACGCAGAGCGTGGCCACACCAAGCGCGCCGACGAGAAACAATCCTCGAGCAATTTCCAGCTTCATGGCGTAAACCCTTGATAGACCGCTAGTTAACTGAACGTAGCTCAGCTGATTAATTCCGCCGCTGTTTTTGGACGAACGGTTGGTGCAGGCCTGAGGTCGGTTGGGGCGGGGCGCGCAGCCTGGGGGGCGTAGGTTGGGTTGAGGAGCGAAGCGACGAAGCCCAACACGTTCCTGCGATACCTGTTGGGCTGCGCTCAGTGCCAACCTGCCTGCCTGCGTGCGCAAGGTCGAACACCGGGCCGTTGCACGCGGACCCGGTCAGGCACTTCCAGCAAGCCTCCATGCCACGGGGAAAGAGCCATAAAAAGGTTCTTCGCATTTCATGGGGACAGGCTGCTTGACACCGGACTGGCAAGATTGGGTGTGCTGAATGAAAGTTTTGCTTTCAGGGGCGATTAACGAGCTGCTTGAGAGA